>OMTA01000222.1 GCA_900313895.1 uncultured Eubacteriales bacterium
GGCGGAAAGCTGCCCGCGGTGGAAAGCGTCATCTATGAAGAGAAGAGCGGTCTGGTCGGATGGATCAACGGCGAGCGTGTACTGGTCGGCAACCGGACGCTGATGCGCCGCTATCATATCACGATCCCCGACAGAGGCGTTCGCGTCAAGGACAGACAGCTCACCTATATCGCGGTAGCGGGACAGGCGGTGGCGACGCTGTTGCTGCGCTATCTGCCGTCCAATATCTCGATGCCGCAGCTGCAAAGAGCCGAGGACAGCGGGCTTGCGTTCGTTGTCAGCACACCCGATCCCAACGTCACCGCCGAGATGATCGCCGAGAGCTACGGGCTGTTCTATCGCTCGATCAAGATCATGCCCACCGGCTATGCCAACACCATCGATGAGGTCACCTCGCGGGTCGAGGAAACCTCCCGCGCCTATGTCGCCACCCGCGGCAGAGTCGCCTCTCTGGCACGCGCTGTCGGCGGCTGTATCGGGCTGAAATCCAACATCACCCTCGGTATCGTCATCGAGATCTTCGGGCTGGTGCTGGGCGTACTGCTGTGCGCGACTTTAGCGCTGTATTCATCCGTCGCGCGACTTTCGATCGTCGAGCTGATGATCTATATCCTGTTCTGGACAGCGGCGACCATCATCGCCGAGCTGATCCGAAGGCCGTAACCGATCAACAGTCATTCCGAGGGGCATTTGCCCCGTGGGAATCCCCCTGTCGTTAATACCGTTTATGGGTGGACTTCGCGTCAACACCTAATGATAAAACTTTTGGAGAGAAGCTATGCAAATCGCACCATCCCTGTTATCCTGTGACTTTTCAATATTCGGCGAGGAGATCGCCCGCGTAGATAAGGCGGGCGCGGATCTCATGCACCTGGATATTATGGACGGCCACTTTGTGCCGAACCTGACCTTCGGCGCGCCCATCATCAAAAAGCTCAGAAAGTATACCGAAAAGCCCTTTGACGTTCACCTGATGATCGCTGAGCCGCACCGCTACATCGACGATTTCGCCGACGCGGGCGCGGACATCATCTCCTTCCATACGGAGTGTGACAGCGACATCGAAGAAACGCTCAGCCTTATCGAAAAGCGCGGCGTAAAGCCCGCTCTTGCGATCAAGCCGGGCACCTCGCCCGAGGTCGTTCTGCCGTATCTCGACAGGCTGTACATGGTACTGGTGATGACGGTCGAGCCGGGCTTCGGCGGTCAGAGCTTCATGGCGGACATGATGCCGAAGGTGGAATTCCTCAAAAAGGAGATACTATCCCGCGGGCTGCACACGCTCATTGAGGTCGACGGCGGCATCGCCAAGGGCACGATCGCGACCGCAGCGAAGGCGGGCGTGGATATCTGTGTCGCGGGGACGGCGGTTTTCGGCGCGGATGATGCAAAGACGGCGATCGATGAACTGAGATCGCTGTGTGAATAACAGCAAAACGGAAAATCTTTCCAATCGCATAATCGATCCGTTTGCGGACATAATAAAAAGCAGGAGCTGTAACACTCCTGCTTATTATTATGCTTTGATATATTTAGTTGGTGGAGAGCAGATTGCCGTTCGCATCGTACTCATACTCGGTGGTAACGCCGTTCTCGTCGGTGACATAGGTCAGATAACGCTTCAATTCGCCCTTGGCGTTGTAGGAGCTGATCTTGGTCAGATTGTGCTTGGAATCATACTCATACTCGTCATAGCTCTTGAGCGTACCGTCGCCGTTGTATCTGTGGATCGAGGACTCCATCTTGAAGTCGGTATACTCGGTGGTGATGATGCTGGTGATCACGCCGTTCGCATCGACATCGGTGCGCTTGGTGATAAGACCGTCGGCGGTCTTCTCATATTTGATCTGACCCTGGATCTCGCCCTCTTTATCATACATGATGGTTTTGATATCATTACCGTTTTCATCATATTCATAGGCGGTAGAGCCGAGCAGCTCGCCCTTTGAGTTATAGTCATAGTTACGGGTCAGGTTGCCCTTATCGTCATACTCATTCTTGTAAAAGCTGGTAGTGACACCGTCGGAATTGGTATTGGCGACTGCGCCCTCGGGAGCTTCTACGGAAGCGTTCTCTTTTTTGTCCTTATCACCGCAGCCGGTAAGCGCCATCGCTGTCAGGATCATCATCGCCGCCAGAACGAGCGCGAATACTCTCTTCATGTGAATGTCCTCCTAATGTGAAGAAAATCAATTACATATTGTATGCACACCTACAATTATATCATTATTTGGGTTTGTGTCAACAATTAAATTGTAAAAAATTGCGTTATATTGTCGGGGGAAATGATGTAATATGCTGATTACGGCTCAAAACAATCGAATCGACGCGGTTTATCCCGCGGACTTTATGAATCGGAAAAAATGCACGGTATCGATCCGTCAAAGCGCGCCGAACTTCCGAAGCGACGGGGACTTGTTCGACAGCGAGGACGCTCTCTACGCGGCGGCGCTCGCGATGTCGGCGGCGAATAAAGCGATGCTGGAGGAAAACCTCGGGGAGCTTTCCTACGACAAGCTCGTGTTCCTCGCCTATGACGGCGATCATGCGGAAAAGTCGGGCGTCGCGCTGGGAATCAGGGAGGATAAAGACAGCACCACCGTCGCGATCATCCTGCGTCCGACGGTCGGACACGAATGGTACTCGAACTTTGATATCGGCTACTCGGCGGAGCATCACGGCTTTCTCAAGGCGGCGGAATACGCGGAGCAGCGCCTGTCCGACTACCTCTTTGTCCGTCAGCCGCGATACACACCCCACTTTTTCATCACCGGCTACTCGCGCGGCGGCGCGGTGGCGAACCTTCTGGCAAAACGCCTCAGCGACCGCTACGGCACGGACATGGTGCGCGCCTACACCTTTGCTTCTCCCAACACCTGTATCTCTGTTAAGGGCGCGCGGTACGGGACGATCTTCAATTTTGTCCGGGACGAGGACTTTTTCACCCGCATTC
>OMTA01000221.1 GCA_900313895.1 uncultured Eubacteriales bacterium
CCCGCGATCAGGTACACGGCGAACACACCCGCCGCGATGACCGCCGCCTGTAGATAGAACAGGTAGAGCGGTGAGCGGAAGATCCAGTAGCCGGGCAGGAAGAGGTAGAAGATCGGCGAAAAATGTACGCCGAAATGCGACATCAGGTAGGATCGCTCGAGGGTCGTTTCGGGAGCGCCCGAGACCGCCATGCGCTCATACATCTGGGCAAAGATGCCGAAGTCGAACGCAAAGTTGCTGTAGGAGCGATATTTCAGCGAGGAGAAATAGCCGATGACAACGGTCGCGATCACAAACAACGCGCACGCGACCACCAGTGTAATCTTGCGGTCAATGGTGATGCCGGAAAGCCCGAGCTTGTCGCCGCGACAGAGCCATTTGACGACAATGAAGTCAAAGACGCCGATGCCGATCGCAAAGAAAACGTAGCTGATATTAGCCGCGATCCACGCGTTTTTATCGCTCGCGTAGCTCGTCGCAGGGATGATCTCAGCGGACGGATAGTTTGCCGCGACCATGACCGATACCGCGACAGCGCCCGCAATCAGCGCCCACGGGATGATATAGCGGCACTTGGAAAGATAGGTCGCGATCACCATCACGCCGAACGTGATCAGCGCGATGGTAAAGAACATACCAAAGTTGATGTTGAGATAGTATTCCTGATAGTTGGAGAAATCGCCGTTGCCGATCAGTACATAGATATAGGAGAACATCAGCGACGCAAGCAGCGCGGCGATGACGCGCTCTAGGGAAAGATGTACCTTATCGCACTTTTCGGCAAACCCCTTGAGCTTTGCCTGAACGGATTGAATCTTAGATGGCAAGATTCTCCCTCCTTTTCCTGCTTATTTGATATGAGTTTATTGTAGCACAGTCGTCGGCTGACTACAAGCTGTTTTTTCTTCGGGGGTCAATGCGCCTGTGTGCCGCGGGCGATCGCGTCGCGTTCGGCGGACAGCTCGCGATGAAGCGCATAGACGGAAAAGCCCGTGTTGGTGTCAGTCCTGACGGCTTTGAGGGGGACGGTCGCCTTCTCCTTGCGGAGCTGGGCGAGAAAGATATTCAGCATCCCACCGTCGATATCGACCAGATAGAGCATCTCATCGTTAAAGTCCTCGTCGGCTGTGACGGCGGCGTCATCGCTTTCACCCAGCAGGTAGCCCAGCGTATGGCCGAAATCCGCCTTTTCGATATCGTCATATCCGAAGTACAGCTTGCGGCAGATATTCTTGATCCTGATGCCCTTTTTGTCGTCGATATTGATGAGTAATACTTTAGCCATTTGATCACCTTATTATTCCACATTAGAAATATAGCGGATTGTTTATAATTCTTTTGTAGAAATATCAGACGATACGAATCGTGCTTCGACCTCGTCCTCCGCGCAGAACCCCTTGGATGCGCCGTTCGTTTCGATCTTGACCGCGGCAAAAACCTCAGCCCGCTTCAGCGCTTCGATCGGCGAAAGCCCCTTTGCCGTATAGTGCAGGAACGCCGCGAACAGCGCGTCTCCCGCGCCGACGGTGTTGACGACCTTGACGCCCCGGCACGCGCTCAGGTGATAGACCTTGCCGGTCGCGCCGTCCAGCAGCATCGCGCCCTTGCTGCCCATACCGATGACGATCACACGGTTGTGATACCGATCGTGCAGTCGGCGGATGAATGCCTCGGGAGGACAGGGGAGCGCTTCATCACTGAGGAACAGGATATCCGCGTTTTCCATGAAATCGCGGTTGTAGTCGTCCTCGATATCGCTCAGGACATGAACGTCCGTCGCAATCGATACGCCTTTGGCTTTTGCTTCTTTGATCAGCGCGCGGTTAAAATTGATGTTGCAGATCGCCGCGATCGCGCAGTCGTCGAGGTCGACGCTTGCGGGCGGGAGCGACTGCTCCTGGATATCCTTGAGGTCGCAGTAGATCTGTCGCCTGCCGTCGGGATCGTACAGCACGACCGAGGTCGGCGTGCTTTGAAGCGTTTGGCTCACGCCGTCCGCGGCGATCCCGTCGCGGCCAAGCTGTGTCAGTATGCGATCCGACTCGTCGTCGTTTCCGAGAAAGGCGTAAAGCCGTACCTCGTCCGATAACGCCGTCAGCGCTTTTGCAAGGTTATATCCGACGCCCGATACCGCCGAGGCTACCCCGAAGAAGGGATAGTCGATGGGATAGTAGTTGATGGGAAATCCCCTGACTGCGACCGTGGTCTCGATATTGAGAAGTCCCGAGATCAGTATCTTCATGCTTGCTCCGACCTCCTGACACTCAGCCTGACGATCAAAAAGATCGCAAATACATAGATGACCGTCAGCGCGATATGCACCATGGGAAATTTCCGCAGCAGGAACATCAGCGCGGCAAATACGAGGCTGATGCCGACCAAGGTCATCACAAAGCTCTTTGTCAGACGGCATTTGAGCTTGGAGTAACCTCCCGTCGCGAACAGGGACGCAAAGAACACCAGCAGAGATATGACCATGAATGCCATCTTCTGGATCAGATCGATCTCTTCATCCTGCATGAATTCCAGGGAGGCGGTGATGTTGTTCAGCGCGAAGATCAGGAAAATATGGATGAACATATAGGACAGCCCGTTGGTTTTCATCTCGCGGTCGATGATACGGTCGTAGACGACGCCGTAGCTGAGGAACAGCCCGACGACGATCAAAAAGCCCATCATCGCGAAGTAGAGATTCCGCGGATTCAGCTCGCCGTCAAAGTAGCCGCCGATGGCGATGATCATCTCGCCGAAGGTAAAGACGACATACAGCATCACGCGCTCGGAAAGATGCTCAAAGTCGACGCAGAGGGTCTGCTTCTTTTTGCCTAAGAAGAACACCGATCCCATACCCAAGAGGATCGCCAGAAGCGAGGCGTAGGTCGTACCGAGAAAGCGGAACTCGACCATCGCCAGTGCGACGATGACCGCCTCACAAATCAGGATGAGCGCCATGCGCATG
>OMTA01000219.1 GCA_900313895.1 uncultured Eubacteriales bacterium
AAGGGTCAGGTCGCTACCGAAGCGCACGAATCCTATACCAGTCACAATACAAAGCTGTTGGATGTTGACGGTACGGTCGAGAAGATTTTGACCACCGACTATGTCAAAGAAGCGTTGAGGTAAATTATGAGTGATTATTCAACTGTAAAATGGAAAGATAACGGCAAGCTCAAGCTCCTAATCATCGTCGGCACGCGCCCGGAGATCATCCGACTTGCCGCTGTGATCAATAAGGCGAGGAAGTATTTTGACACCATCCTCGCGCATACGGGTCAGAACTACGACTACAACCTCAACGGCGTGTTCTTCAAGGATCTCTCGCTTGACGATCCCGACGTCTACCTCGACGCGGTCGGCGCTGACCTCGGCGAGACGATGGGCAATATCATTGCGAAAAGCTATCAGCTGATGGCTGAGATTCAGCCTGATGCAGTATTGGTTCTCGGCGATACGAACTCCTGCCTCTCCGTCATCGGCGCAAAGCGTCTGCATATCCCGATCTTCCATATGGAAGCGGGCAATCGTTGCAAGGATGAGTGCCTGCCCGAGGAAACCAACCGCCGTATTGTCGATATCATCTCCGATGTCAATATGGCGTATTCTGAGCACGCGCGCAGATATCTTGCCGATACGGGTCTGCCGAAAGAACGCACCTATGTGACCGGCTCCCCGATGGCGGAGGTGCTGCACAATAATCTCCCTCAGATAGAGGCGAGCGATATCCACGCGCGTCTTGGTTTAGAAAAAGGCAAGTATATCCTGCTCTCCGCTCACCGCGAGGAGAATATCGATACCGAGAAGAACTTCACCAGCCTGTTTACGGCGATCAATAAAATGGCGCAGAAGTATGATCTTCCGATCCTCTATTCCTGCCATCCGCGTTCCAAAAAGCGCTTGGAGGCAAGCGGATTTGTGCTGGATAAACGCGTCATACAGCATGAACCTTTGGGCTTCCATGACTATAACTGTTTGCAGATGAACGCCTTTGCGGTCGTGTCCGATAGCGGTACACTTCCCGAGGAAAGCTCTTTCTTCACGAGCATCGGTAAACCGTTCCCTGCGGTATGTATCCGCACCTCGACCGAACGTCCCGAGGCGCTCGATAAAGCCTGCTTCATCCTTGCCGGCATCGATGAAAAGAGTCTGCTCCAAGCGGTCGATACCGCCGTGGAGATGAACAAGAACGGTGACCTCGGCATCCCCGTTCCCGATTATACGGACGAGAACGTCTCCGACAAGGTCATCAAGATCATCCAGTCCTACACCGGCGTGGTCAATAAGATGGTTTGGAGAAAAGCCGACTGATTCGGCACGCATCCGCGTACTGAATCATGATCGCAATCGTTTGTTTGTCTCTCGTGATGGCGTTGGTCGCGAATTTGAAAAATATTCGCGATAACAAGAACCGCACCAGACCTGCCATCAAAATCGATAAAATCTATGAATATGATATTGACAGCACGGAGGCAGAGCTCGAAGAATACTGTCAAAAGGCGGACTTTGTGTTCAATCTTGCGGGTGTGAACCGTCCGAAGGATAACGCGGAGTTCATGCAGGGTAATTTCGGCTTCGGTTCCAAATTGCTTGATATGTTGAAGAAGTATGAGAATAAGGCGCCCGTGATGCTGTCGTCATCTATTCAAGCTACCCTTATTGGGAGATATGGTGAGAGTGATTACGGCAAAAGCAAGCTCGCAGGCGAAGAATTGTTCTTTCGATACGGTGAGGAAAATGGGGTGAAGGTCGCGGTATATCGCTTCCCGAACCTCATGGGTCACAGCCGTCCGAACTACAACAGCGCCGTGTCGACCTTCTGCAACGCTGTTGCAAATGATCTGCCTTATACGGTCAATGACCGAAACGCGACGGTCGAACTGCTCTACATAGATGATCTTATTGAGGCGATGTTCGATCTGCTCGAGGGCAAGGAAAAGCACTGTGAATATGATGGGTTGAAGCCGGTTGAGAAGGCTGACGGTCGCTATTGCTATGTGCCTTTGACTTATACCGTTACCCTCGGCGAGATCGTCGATCTGCTGCAGGAATTCAAGGCGCAGCCGCAGACATTGTTTATCCCGTCTATCCCTGACGGCAGCTTTGCCAAAAAGCTCTACAGCCTGTATCTGAGCTATCTGCCGACGGATAAGTTCAAGCTGGAATTGAAGATGAACCACGATTACCGCGGATCATTTACCGAATTGATCAAAACCGTCGAGCACGGTCAGATGAGCGTGAATATTTCTAAGCCCGGTATCACCAAGGGGCTTCACTGGCATAATTCAAAGTGGGAGTTCTTCATCGTTGTATCCGGTCGCGCGCGGATCGAGGAGCGCAATATCCACACGGATGAGAAGGTCAGTTTTGAGGTCAGCGGCGAAAAGATAGAAGCCGTTCATATGGTTCCCGGCTGGGCACACAGTATCACGAACCTCAGCGATACCGAGAACCTCGTCACGCTCATGTGGGCGAATGAGATCTTCGATTCCAACCATCCGGATACATTTTTCGAACAGGTATAAAACGAGATCCCGTCTTATTGACGGGATTCATTTTTTGATGAAAGACAGTATACTTTTGTTTTGAATAGAATTGATTTTCGGCTTGGATGGTGTAGGATATCCGAGCCGTTTTGTTTTATGGGACTACGCCGATATGTTCTTTATCCATTTATCACCTCCGTGACCTCCTTTTGTTCCCAGTATACCATCATCACCTGCTGCGGCGGACACCATCTATCGCTTTCTTTGCTCGACGAATACGGATGTTTATGACTATGACGCGATCTTTACGGGCGATCTGGGGCGCATCGGATCGCAATTACTGTGTGATTTGATGCTGGAAAAAGGCATCGATATCGCGGCGAAACATAAGGATTGCGGTGTGATGATCTTTGACGACAGTCAGGATGTTCACGCGGGCGGATCGGGATGCGGATGCTGCGCTTCCGTATTATGCGGACATATTCTGAGAAATCTGTGCGGCAGGCGGTATCGCAACATTCTGTTTGTTGCGACCGGAGCGTTATTGAGCCCGACGACCGTGCTGCAAAAACAGACGATCCCGTCGATCGCCCATCTGGTGAATATCAGGATCTGACAGATAAACAAAATCGGTAGAAGATGTATGATCTTCTACCGATTCAGTCTGTCGAAAAAGTCCAGCTTAGGCTGGGCTTTTTGTTGTATCTATGGTATAATAGATACGGTGATGGAAATGTTGGAAAAGAACGTAAATAACAGATCGTTAGTAGAGATCGTGAGCTTAGAGGATTTAGTGCCCGAGGATCATCTTTTGAGAAAGATAGACGCAGCGGTAGATTTCAGAAAGATCTATGAATTTGTAGAGGACCTGTACTGTGAAGATAACGGCAGACCTAGCATAGATCCTGTAATTTTGTTCAAGATGGTACTGATCCAACATCTGTATGGAATCACTTCACTTAGAAGAGTGGCAAAAGAAGTGAGTATGAATGTAGCATACCGTTGGTTTTTAGGATACAGTCTGCATGATGAAACACCGCATTTTTCAACATTGAGCTACAATTTCAGAAAAAGATTCAACAGAGAAACGGTAGATAAGGTGTTTTACTGGATACTGGATGAGATAGCAGAAGCAGGCTATCTGAATACAGAAGCGGTATTCATAGACGGAACACACATCAAAGCAAATGCCAACACCAAGAAAAAGATCAAGGAAGAAGTGCCGGTAGCACACGGAAAGAAGCCGCTTAAGGCTGACGGAGATAACAATGATGATGACAATACGCCCTCAAAGCCTAAGAAGAAAAGAGATAACACTTCAAAGAAGAAGCTAAAAAGACGTAAGAAGGAAGCAAAGAAGAAAACAAAAGAAGTCACCAAAAGCACAACCGATCCCGAGAGCGGATTGTTTGTAAAGGGAGAACATAAAAAGCAGTTCGCGTATGAAGCGCATACCGCCTGCGACAAGAACGGCTTTGTATTGGAAACAGAAGTAACACCCGGAAATGTACACGACAGCGTAGCGTTTGATGATGTATATGACAAAGTAGTAGAGAAGCATCCCGAAGTAGAAACCATCGTAGCAGACAGCGCATACAAAACCCCGCACATAGCCAAGAAGATATTTGATGACGACAGAGTATTAGATACTGCGTACAAAAGACCGCAGACAAAGAAAGGCAACCATCCACATTACGAGTATGTATATGATGAATACTATGACTGCATTATCTGTCCGGAATACCAAATTTTGAACTACAACACCACCAACCGTGACGGTTACAGAGAATACAAGAGTAATCCGGAGATATGCAGGAACTGTCCGAGCAGACATCTATGCACCGCTTCAAAGGATTGTGTAAAGACGGTAACCAAACACATCTGGCATGAGTACATAGAACGGTGTGAGGATATCCGTCAAACACCTGAGTACGCAGAACTATACAAAGAGAGAAAAGAGAAGATCGAGAGAGTATTTGCAGACGCAAAAGAAAAGCACGCTATGCGATACACTCCCTACAGAGGCTTGAACGCAGTTACCAACTGGGTCAGGCTTAAGTTTGCTGCCATGAATCTCAAAAAGCTGGCACTATGGAAAGCAAAGAGCAGAAAACGCCAATCTCCTGATCCTGTTTCAGCTTCTATCTCAGATTACTGTTTACATTTTTTAGAAATCTTAATGCAAATAATGAAGCCATGTTCCGACTTCTGCCGAAACATGGCTTTTTCTACAGACTGAATCGGTAGAAGATGTATGATCTTCTACCGATTCTTTTATGATGTGATTCAGTTTATATAAACCATTCTTTGATGATCCCGATCTCGCGGATATAGCCTGCGTCATCGTTCGGCGTTTCGAGGATGAACGGCTTGTTTTGCAGGGCAGGGTGGAGGGCGATACGCTTCATCGCGTCCGTCCCGATGTATCCCTGACCGAGCTTTTCGTGGCGATCCTTGTGAGAAGCGCGGGGATTCTTGCTGTCGTTGAAGTGGACGGCGTAAAGGCGGTCGAGCCCGATCACCTCGTCAAAATGCCTCAGCACGCCGTCAAGGTCATCGACAAGGTCGTAGCCCGCGTCCCATGTGTGGCAGGTGTCAAAGCAGACGCCGAGCTTGTCTTTTAACGCGACGCGGTCGATGATCGCGCGCAGCTCTTCAAATGTGCCGCCGACCTCCGATCCCTTGCCCGCCATCGTTTCCAGCAGGACGATGGTTTGCATCTCGGGGAACATCACGGAATTCAACGCGTCTGCGATCAGTTCGATACCCTTTTCAGCGCCCTGACCGGTATGCGCGCCGGGGTGAAAGTTGTAGTAGTTACCCGGGAAGAGCTCCATCCGGCGGATGTCATTTTGCAGCATATCCCATCCGTTTTCGCGGGTCGTTTCGTTTGAGGCGCAGAGGTTCATGGTGTAGCTTCCGTGGGCGACCAGCTTTCCGAAACGCTCTTTTTCCATCAAGGCGTTCAGCGCCGCAGCGTCCTCGGGCAGGATCTCCTTTGACTTTCCGCCGCGTGGATTGCGGGTGAAAAAGGCAAAGGTATTGCCGCCGAAGTCGCACATGGTCTTGCCCATCGCCTCATAGCCTTTTGTCACGCTCAGGTGACATCCGATGTTGATCATGTCGATCCCTTTCGCTTATGAAAAATCCCAGACGCGGATGCCGAGCTTTTCATCAAATCTGCGTGTGATCACGCCGTCGGCAGGGGAGAGGATGATCTCGCCGGTCAGCCCGATCACTGCCTCAAGAAGATGTCCCGACAGGGTCGTGGGCTCGCCGTTGTCGTCACGATAGGCAAAGGTCGCGTGCGCGTGGATATACGGCTTGTTCTCGTATTGTGTGACGTTGCCGTCAAGCGAGATCAGCTCGAGCATGGTGCAGAGCTCCTTGCGAACATAATCCTTTTTATCGAGATCAAATACGCCGACGATTGCTTTTTCACAGCCGCCGATACCGTTTATCTGCGCTGCTTTGATGCCCTCGCGCGCGCATAACTCCGAGAGAGAGGTGAGGATCTCGTCATCCTTGTCGAGCCTGATATAATACTTGTCATTGAATTTTCTGTAGTCCATAGTACGCCTCCTGATTATGATGACTATATTATAGCAGTCAAACGATGACCTGTCTATACGGAACTTTTTATTTTATGGTAAAGAACTTGTATTCGGGTTGGCCGCTGTGTTATACTGGGGTCAGATAAGCAGAAAGGGTGATAGGATGATTCGCGAGATACGCAATAATGAGCTGAATGAACTGCTCCGGTTGTATCTGCATCTGCATGAGGACAGCGTACCGGATGATGATCGATTGCGTCATACATGGGAGAGAATATGCGCGGATGACAATCATCATATCATCGTGAATGAGGTGGACGGAGAGATCGTGTCATCCTGTGTTTGCGTGATCATCCCAAACCTGACGCGGAATGTTCGACCATACGCCCTGATCGAAAATGTTGTGACGCATTCCGAGTACAGAGGCAAAGGGTACGCGACCGCGTGCCTTGAGTACGCGCGGGAGCTGGCAAAATCGGCGGGCTGCTACAAAATGATGCTGCTCACCGGTTCAAAAGATGAAAGCACACTGCGTTTTTATCAGCGCGCGGGCT
>OMTA01000218.1 GCA_900313895.1 uncultured Eubacteriales bacterium
CGAGCTTTGCCGAAAGCTCCTCGGAGCTGAGGTTCTTACCCTCGACGCACATCGCGACGACATAGTCGCTCTTGCCGAGCTTTTGCAGGATACGCTCGCTCTCCGCCGAGACGGTCTTTTGGATCTCAGCGGCGGACGGGTTATCCGCAGTCCGTTCCTCCGCAAGCTCGATGACGCTCAGCTTACACAGGGTTCTCATTCTTTTGCTGTATTCTTCGATCGCTGCGCGCAGGTAGCTCTCCTTGAGCTTTCCGACGCAGATGATATTGACATTCAGCATATCTCACCTAAAAAGAAAAGGATTTTCGGTTGGTCTCCACCGGCGCGACGTCGATGGTATAGTCGCTGTCGACCGCCATTCCGGCGGCAGCCAGAGAACGGACGGATTCGCTGACGGCAAGAGACGGAAGGTTATTTTCCTCACTCAAATGGCCGAGGATGATGCGGGTCAGACCGGCGCCTACGAAATCGGGCAGTGCCTCAGCACAGGCGGGATTGGAAAGATGTCCGCTGTCGGAGAGGATGCGCCTTTTCAATATATACGGATACGGCCCGTTTTTGAGCATATTGACGTCATGGTTGGATTCGACAACGGCAAGGTTCGAACGCGAGATCGCCCGCTTTGCGTCCTCGGTCAGATAACCGGTATCGGTCACGATGCTCAGCCGTCTGCCGTCGGGCGTTTCGATATAATATCCGCAGCTTTCGGCAGCGTCATGAGAGGTCTCTACCCTGACGACGCGAAAATCGGCGGTCTCGATGATGTCCTCGATGACATTCAGCCGCGCGCAGGCGGGAACTTTATCGGCGCGGGTCAGCGCGTCCAGCGTACCGCGCGTCGCGTAAAGCGGGATATCATAACGCTTGAGTAGCACCTTCAGCGCGCTGATATGATCGGTATGCTCGTGCGTAACGAAGATCGCGCGCACGTTATGCAGCGACAGGTCGTTGAGCGCCATCGCCGCCTCAAGCTGCTTAAGGTTGCGACCGGCGTCGACGAGGATCGCAGTCGAATTGCCTTGTATGTAATAGGAATTGCCCTTGCTGGACGAAAAAAGCGGTACGATTTTTGCCATATATTCTCCGAGTTTCAATCAGGTGAGGACAGCGTCCTCCCACAATTGT
This sequence comes from uncultured Eubacteriales bacterium, assembly GCA_900313895.1. Classification (GTDB taxonomy): domain Bacteria; phylum Bacillota; class Clostridia; order Oscillospirales; family Acutalibacteraceae; genus Ruminococcoides. Next base: position 1,126 of record OMTA01000218.1, read on the forward strand.
CCATTGTAAATTGTTAATTATCCATTCACAAGAAAGCGCGCGCACCCGGCGCGTCCGCTTTCGTATACCCATCGCTCGTGCGCGCGCAGCGTGCAACTGAGCGGGGATTATAAATTGTTTTTTTGCTGTATAAGAAACGAGCAGTTTCTTATACAGTCAAAAAAGGGCACCTGCGTGCCCTTTTGATCTGCGTTATTTATGCGGTCGTCACGGCTTCTTCACGGTCGGGAAAATAAACCTTTTTGATATCCGCGCCGAGCGACTGGAACTTGGTAACGACGTCGGAATAACCGCGCTCGATATAGCTGATATTGCTGATGTTGGTCGTGCCTTCCGCGACCAGTCCGGCGATCAGCATCGCGGCGCCGGCGCGCAGGTCGGTCGCCTTGACGGGAGCAGCGGTCAGGGTGCCGCCTTCGATGATCGCGAGTCTTCCCTCGACAGAGATATTCGCGCCCATTCTGACAAGCTCGCTGACATACTGATAGCGATTGTCCCAAACGCTTTCGTTGACGATCGAAGTACCCTTGACGGTCGTCAAAAGCGCGACGAACTGGGGCTGACAGTCGGTCGGGAAGCCGGGATGCGGCATGGTCTTGATATTGACGCGGGTCAAGGGACGTCGGGTCGCGTCGATGATGACCGCCTCGTCATATTCATCGATCTCACAGCCCATCTCGCGCAGTTTGGAGGAAATACTCTCCAGATGCTTCGGCGTGATATTGCGGACGGTGATCTTGCCCCTTGTCGCGGCGGCGGCAGCCATATAGGTGCCCGCCTCGATCTGATCGGGGATGATCGAATACGTAACGCCGTGCAGGTATTCTACACCGCGGATCTTGATAACGTCGGTACCCGCGCCGCGGATATTCGCGCCCATCGAGTTCAAGAAGTTCGCGAGGTCAACGATATGCGGCTCTTTGGCGGCGTTCTCGATGATGGTCTGACCCTCCGCCTTGACAGCGGCGAGCATGACGTTGATGGTCGATCCGACGGAAACGGTATCGAAATAAATGCGCGCGCCGTGGAAGGACTCGGTAGCGTCAAGCGAGATGATCGCGCCGTTGATCAGATCGTTTTTCGCGCCCATGAGCTGGAAGCCCTTGAGGTGCTGGTCGATCGGACGAACGCCGAAGTTACAGCCGCCGGGAAGCGCGACCTTAGCCTGATGAAAACGGCCGAGCAGCGCTCCGAGCAGATAGTAGGAAGCGCGCATCTTGCGGACGCTGTCCTCCGTCGCCTCAAAGGTATGGATGGGACGGGGATCGATATCGAGGGTATTTTTGTCGACGCGGCGAACCATCGCGCCCATATCCTGCAGGATGTTGGCGATGACGCTGACGTCGGAGATATTCGGTATATTTTCAATGCGGCAGGGCTCGTCGCACAGAACAACGCCGGGGATGATCGCCACGGCAGCGTTCTTGGCGCCGCTGACAGTGACCTCTCCGAAGAGGGGCTTGCCGCCTGTAATCATGATTTTTTCCAAAATCGTACACTCCTTAAAGAGTTCTATCGGTATGAGGACGCGGTCGACCCGATCCTCGGATTCAGCATTTTTTTGCATTACGAATTACGCAATATGCTATTGCGTTATAATAAAGATAATACAAAGGCGTGTCGATGTCAACCGAAAAAAAGATTTGTAATCAAATTTGGTGATATTGTATGTAATTACAAGGCAGGTATGTCGTTTTTTTCTATGCTTATTATTCTTTTATGTAATTATTTTGTAATCATCGGATGTTGCTTCTCAAGCAGAAAAATATAACGACGCGGAGAGTGTCTTTCCGCGTCGTTTTTATAGGATGATTTGGTTTTTAGGATGAAGGGAGTCGAACTCAATAGCCGATAATGAGTCATTTTCAATCTTTATCGGCTTATCGTCGATCGCAACCCGTCAGGGTTACTCCTCCTCT
>OMTA01000252.1 GCA_900313895.1 uncultured Eubacteriales bacterium
GCGGTAATTTTCCCGTCGTTCTCCTGCATCCAAAAAGCGACAAAATCAAGCCCCTCGCCGTAGCTTTCGTACAGCGAGAGGATGCGTGTAAAAAATGGATCTGTCGCGTTGATTCTGGTGAAATCGGACTTCTCGGCGGGTCGTATCATAAGGCGTTGACAAGCGCTTTGAAATGCTTGCCGCGGGCGTCAAAATCCTTGTACAGATCGAAACTCGCGGATGCGGGGGACATCGATACGATATCGCCTGCGACGGCGTTCTTTCGCGCCGCTTTGACCGCTTCTTCCATATTCTTGACGCGGATGATCACGGGGGCATTCTCCGCGTAATCCGCGGCGGATCTGATCGCCGTTTCGATCTTGTCGGCAGTCGCACCCATCAGGATCGCGATCTTGACCTTTTTGCAGATGATCTCGCCGAGTTCGGTATAATCGAGATGCTTATCATAGCCGCCCGCGATCAGGATGATCTTGAAGTCGTAGAGCGAGAGTGTGCCGCTGGCGGTACGGGTCGGACTGGACGCGATCGAATCGTTGTAATACTTCACGCCGTCAAGCTCGCGGACGAACTCCGCGCGATGCTCAACACCGCTGAATTCCGCGGCGACCTTGCGGATATTCTCAACGCTGACGATCCCCCAAACCGCGCTGATCGCGGTCATGTAATTCTCGACATTGTGCATACCGGGAATACGGATATCGCGGATATCGAGAACCTCTGTCAACGCGCCGTTTTCTGCATAAAAAATGGTGTTTCTGTCAAGGTACGCGCCGTTTTCGACGGTTGAACGACGGGAGAAATAGTCGACTTTTCCCTGACATTCCGCCGCGAAAGAGCGGGTGATCTCGTTGTCGAGATTGAGGACGGCTTTGTTGTTATTATTCTGATAAAGAATTATATTTTTCTTGGAGTCTATGTACTCCTGCATATCCTTGTGGATATCGAGGTGGTTGGGCTGGAGGTTGGTGACAACCGCGATATCGGGGCTCATGCGCATCGAGATCAGCTGGAAGGAGCTGAGCTCGACGACCGCGATATCGTCCGCGTTGATGGTTTCGATCTCCGGGAGGAGGGGCTTGCCGATGTTGCCGCCCAAATGGACGGTATAGCCCTGCGCCTTGAGCATCTCGGAGATAACGGTCGTGGTCGTGGTCTTGCCGTCAGAGCCGGTGATACCGATGATACGACAGGGGCAGATCTTGAAGAAGATCTCCATCTCGGAAGAGATCTCAACGCCCTTATCGCGCAACGCGTTCAGCTCGTCGCAGTAAAACCGCATACCGGGTGTGCGGAGAGCGATATCGACGTCGATATCATCAAGGTAATGCGCTCCGAGCGACAACGTCGCGCCGTCCGCCTCGGCTTTGTCGGCGATCTCGCCGAGCGCGTCACGATCACGCTTATCACAGGCGATGATCTCTGCGCCGTACTTGGTGAACAGTGAAATCAACGGCAGATGACTGCGCCCCATACCGATCAGGGCGATGCGCTTGCCGTTGATGGATTGGAAAAAGTCTTGCATACTTTCTTTCATAGATGCCTCCGAAAAAAGCCCCTATTAAGGGATTATACTATTATTATACTATGTTCTGTGAAAATAGCAAGGGTTATTCACAAGTTGATCCGTCAGGAGCGTCAAATACGCCCGACATCTTCAATACCTTATAGGATAAAAATAATGTCAGCACATAGAACAGCAGCCAGAGGTTCATCGCAGCGATCGAGAGATAGATGCCCGTCATCACGATCAGAGGATGGAGCTTGACATGATCGGACACGATCTTCGGCTCCATGATCTGGCGTAGTACACCCGTCAACAGAAAGAAAAGCAGGATACTGACGCCGGCAAAATAATTCCCCTGAAGAATAAAAGATATCCCGAAAGGGATAAATACCACACCCGGCCCGAGGATCGGCAGTACATCCGCGACGGCGGTGATAAAAGCAAACGGTAAGGGGTACTCGACACCGGTCAGATAAAAGATGAACGCCGCCTCGACAAAGGTGATCAGATACAGGATCAGGTAGGATCGGATAAATTTTCGGATCATCATATATCCGACGGCGAAGATCTTTTCCGCTTTATCCCTGCGGCTATCCCCTATCCGCATCAAAATCTGCGCCTTGATCTCGTGCATATGATGCAGCAAAAAGACCGTCAGCGCAAAGGTGATGACAACAAAGATAATGATCAGCGGAATCAGCTGAAACAGCGCTGACGCCACATCGGTAACGGTTCCCATCAGATCGCCTGACAGCAAAACCTGTCGAAGATGATCAAAGAGGCTTTGCGACCGTAAAAACGCGTCGATCAGATAGCCGTAGCTGTCAAACAGGCTGATCGCCTGACGGATGATCAAATACAGCAGAAACCCGATCACGGCAAACACGATCCCAAAGATCAGGAGTGTGATCACCGTCGCGGCGAAGGTAGACTGAAAATTGAATTTGCGCCGAAAAAAATCATAGAGCGGCTTCATTACGATTGCGATCACCAACGCGATGATCAGCGGCATCAAATAAAGCGCGAACCGTGACAACAAAAAGAAAAACAGGGTGAATCCCGTAAAGAACAGTAACTCTGTTT
>OMTA01000216.1 GCA_900313895.1 uncultured Eubacteriales bacterium
GGCGGTCTCGCGGATATGATCCTCGATCGCGATAAAGGCGATCAGCTCGCCGTCGAGCGTCAGCGCGATGACGCGGTTGCCTTCTTTTGCGCGCTCTACGACATAGGAGAAACGCTCGTCGTTCTGATCGATCAGATAATCGGGCGCGCCCATCAAGAGCTTTTTACCGTTGTTATAAACTAAACCGGAATACTTGACCGCGCTGGAGAACGGGATGACTTCCTTGATATCCGCTTTCTCAACAGCGCCGAACTTTTCAAAGACCGCCTGTGAGGTGGCGTTTTTCTCTTCGAATGCGCCCATCAGCGCTCTTGCGTGGGCTTCCACCTCGTCCATCGGGATAAACGCCTTGACGTCACAAACCGCCATCGTACCGTCTGTCAAAGTACCGGTTTTGTCAAGACAGATCACATCAACGCGGGAGAGATTCTCCAGTGAATACAGTTCCTGAACAAGGGTCTGTTTTTTGGTCAGTCCCGCGATAGAGACCATCAACGCGACCGATGTCGTAAGGACAAGTCCGGTCGGGATCATACCGATGCCGAACATACCGTCCGTCAGGACGATCAGCGCCCATGTGACAGGATCGCCCAGGGACATTTTCATGCCGTTCCAGATATCGGGATTGGCGCCGTTGACGCTCATCTTATAGACCAAGGTCGCGGTTACGACGGTAACGACGATGCAGATACCGATCGTCAGAACCTTGATGATCTTCATAACAGAGGTCATCAGCTCGGATTTGTGACCGGAGGTACTCTTGACCTTGCGGGTGAGCTCCGCCGCGTATGTATCGTCGCCGATCTTATCGGCGCGGCATTTTGCCGATCCGACGATGATGGATGAGCCGGACAGGATGGTATCGCCGACGCGTTTTTTGACATGATCCGCTTCACCGGTGAGCATCGATTCGTCAACATCGACCTCGCCGGAAAGAACGATCAGATCGGCGGTCGCCTGATCGCCCGCGGAGATCGCTACGACATCATCGAGGACGATCTCCTCCGCCTCGACCGATTGAATCTCGCCGTCACGGATAACACGGCTTTTGGTGCTGGTGACGATACGCAGCTTTTTGATCACGCTGAGGCTCTTGATCTCCTGAAAAGAACCCATCGCGACGTTCATCAACGCGGGAATCAGGAAGATGAATTTCGAAAAGCCGAAGTACTTATTGACGATATCCTCGCGACCGATCGCGTTCAGATAGATCATAAAAAATATGAATACGCCCGCTATAATCATCAATACAACATTGAAGAAGGTAAATAGGTTACCGGCGATGATCTTCAGCGTTGTCTTTTCATTGGGGTCGGTTGCGATATTAACGTAGCCTTTTTTGGTACGTTCCGCGACCTGCTCAGAAGTCAATCCGACTTCTGCGGACGTTTGGATCCGCTCGACAGGCTCTCGCTGGACTGCTTTTTTACTCATAGTCTATCTCCTTGGTTTCCTTACCATGTAATAAGGAAATAATCACATATGTTAGTATTCTAACATATTCACGGTGTTTTTGCAAGGAGGAATCTCATCTTTAATAGCACGATAAAATCCCCGCGGCATTTCTGCCGCGGGGATCTTTCATTGATCAGTTATTACTATGACGATCGATGACAAGTCAGATTAATGAAGCTGGAGATTTCCGGTCTTCTCGAACTTGTACATAAAGCCGCCCTTTGTCGCGCCGTGGTTAGCAGCGGGATTCTGAGGAGTACCGTCAGCGGTGCAGCCGTCGCCGTCACCGGAGAAATGGATCCATTCCCAACCGTCTTCGGCTGTGCCGTCACCTGCGGGACGGAACCAGATGGTGTAAACGCCGTCTTCCGCGACGGTGCGGTTGTTATCCATACCGTCCGGGAACCACTCGTTGTACTGGGTCAGTCTCTTGTTGAGATTACGAACCTTGAGGACATCTGTAGTCTTCAAGCCGATATTCTCGAGCTTATAGAGACCGTCACTGACCATTACGAACTGCATATTACCGTCGACAGCGGCGTCGTCAGCCCAACTGAATGCTCTGCCGGTGATCGGATCGGTGAATTCGCCTGTCAGGTAGTAGCCGCCTGCCTTGATGGAAGGCTCGACATACATATAGCCGCCGAAAGCATTCCAATCGTCGTTCTTAGTCGGACGGAAGCATACGGTTGTAGTACCGGATACTCTGGAAACTGCCGCGTGATCTGCGTCAGCGGTGTACTCATTACCGGTACCCTCCGGATACCATGTAGTGATCGCGTCATTCGTGACCTCGGCGACCTTGTAGCCGGTGCCGGTAGTCAGAGAGGTTTTGAGGATATACATATCGCCGCTTTGAGCCAGCCGATCGCCCGCTGTCAGGTTATCAACATTCCATTCCTGAGCAGAGCTGATCAGATAGTAGCCGTTGGGGATGCGGGTCTCTACAGGCGCCTCTGTGGGAGCCTCGGTCGGAGCCTCTGTGGGAGCTTCTGTAGGAGCCTCGGTGGGAGCCTCGGTCGGAGCGGCTGTAGGAGCCTCGGTCGGAGCTTCTGTGGGAGGAGCTACATAGGGGATCTGATCCAGACCGACAAGGTAGCGCTGGATATGAGTTGCGTCAACAACGGTCACATCGCCGTCGCCGTCAACGTCAGCCGCTTCCAGCTGAGCAGGAGTCAGAACCTTATAGCCGTCCATGCCTGCGATATACTTCTGGATGACGGATGCGTCGAAGATCGTGATCTTACCAACCCCAGATTCGCCGTTCAGCATACGTTTCCAAACAGTTTCAACGTCGTGTCCCAGCGGCGTGACTAATCCTATTCCAGTAACAACAACCCTACGACTCATAAAGTCCCCTTAATATAGTGATTCACCAAAACGAGTATGATCTGATAAGAGTAAGCATAACGTTTTCACACGAACGCAAAGAGCGCGTCGGCGTCCGAAAAAAGAGCCGAACTTAACGCTAGGAAGCAGGCGTCGCTGGGTCGCGCAACGGATTACCTTCCGAGTCGACGCCTACTTCATACATACCGTATGCCCTGACAAGATCCTCAAGATCGCCTTCGGCGAACTGTTTCTGCGAGGCGAAGTCAGAGCCGAGGTGAGCAAAGAT
>OMTA01000282.1 GCA_900313895.1 uncultured Eubacteriales bacterium
CGGGTGATCCACACCACCGCGGACTTCGAGTTCGCAGAGACCTTGCGCTTCACGGAGGGCGCGGCGAAGGCCGGCGCCCTGGCCCTGAGCCGGGGCACCCATATCGTCACCGCGATCCTGTTTTTGCTTTTGATCGCCGCTGTCGTACTGGGAACGGACAAGATCATGGAACTCATCAAAGGTTTATTTGGAGGTTAATGAAATGAAACTGGATACAAAATGCGTACAAGCCGGCTATGAGCCGAAAAACGGCGATCCCCGCGTCCTGCCGATCGTCCAGAGCACTACCTTTGTTTATGATACCGCCGAGACGATGGGAAAGCTCTTCGATCTCGAAGCCGACGGCTTCTTCTATACCCGTCTGGCAAATCCCACCCTCGATACCGTCGCGAAGAAGATCGCCGCGCTTGAGGGCGGCGTCGGCGCGATGCTGACCGCTTCCGGTCAGGCGGCGTCCCTGATCAGTATCACCAATATCGCCAAGACCGGCGACCATATCATCGCGTCCGCCGCGATCTACGGCGGCACCTTCAATCTGTTCAATAAGACCCTGCGCGATCTGGGCATCGACTTCGATTTTGTCAGCCCGACGATCTCCGCTGACGAGCTTGCAGCCTGCTTCAAGCCCAATACCAAGGCGGTATTCATCGAGACCGTCACCAATCCTTCGCTCGACGTTGTCGATATCGAGATGTTCGCAAAGGTCGCTCACGCGCATAAAGTCCCGCTGATCGTCGATAATACCTTTGCGACGCCCATCAACTGCCGTCCCATTGAGTGGGGCGCTGATATCGTCGTCCATTCCACCTCAAAGTACATGGACGGCCATGCGGTCGCACTCGGCGGCGTAGTTGTCGATTCCGGTAACTTCGACTGGACCCAGGGCGATTTCCCGATGCTGACCACTCCCGACGAGACCTACCACGGCGTTGTCTACACCGAGCAGTTCGGCAGATCCGCCTATATCGTCAAGTGCTGCACCCATCTGATGCGCGACCTCGGCGCACAGCAGTCCCCGCAGAACGCATTCCTGTTGAATCTCGGACTGGAAACACTCCATCTGCGTATGCCCAGACATTGTGCCAACGCGCAGGCGGCAGCCGAGTTCCTCGAAACAAATCCCAACGTCGAGTGGGTCAATTATCCCGGACTTCCCTCTAACAAATACTACGATATCGCGAAGAAGTATATGCCCAACGGCTCCTGCGGTGTTATCTCCGTCGGCATCAAGGGCGGCAAAGAGGGCGCGGCGCGCTTTATGGAAGCGCTCAAGCTCGCTAAGATTGTCATCCATGTTGCCGACGCCCGCACTTGCGTGCTCCATCCCGCGACGACCACCCACCGCCAGCTGTCCGAACAGCAGCTCATCGACGCCGGTATCGCGCCCAATATGATCCGCCTGTCCGTCGGTATCGAAGATCCCGAGGACATCATCGCCGATCTCAAACAGGCGTTGGAGCAGGTATGAGCGAGCATTATACAACCGCGATCATCGTCGCGGCGGGCGACAGTACCCGCATGGGCTACAAGCTGTCCAAACAGCTGATCCCGCTATGCGGAAGACCCGCGATCGAGTACACTCTGCGCGCGTTTCAAAACTGCGATATGATCGATGAGATCGATATCGTCACCCGCCCGCAGGATATCAACGACGTCGCCCAGATCGCCTTTCAGTTCAAAAAGGTCATGGGCATCATCTCCGGCGGCGCGGATCGCGCGGAAAGCGTTCGCAAGGGCATCCGCAACACCTCTAAGAGAACCACCCATTATGTGATCCATGACGGCGCGCGCGTGATGATCACGCCCGACGAGATCTGCCGCGTGCTGAATGTCGCTTTCGAAACCGGCGCCGCGACCCTCGGCACACCCGTGATCGATACCATCAAGGTAGCGGGGGAGAACGGCGACATCCTGTCTACCCCGGATCGTAGCACGCTTTGGGCGGTTCAGACGCCCCAGGTGTTTGAGCGCGACCTTTACCTGCGCGCGATCGATTACGCAGTCGAGCATAACCTCTCCGTCACCGACGACTGTTCCTTAGTCGAAGCGCTCGGCGTACCGGTCAGGATCGTCCGCGGCGAGTATACCAACATCAAACTCACCACTCCCTCCGACGTCGTTATCGCGGAGGCACTACTGAAAAGGAAGTAAATTTATGAGAATCGGATACGGATATGACGTACACCAGTTCGCCGATGGCAGAGATCTCATTTTAGGCGGCGTAGAGATCCCTTATATAAAGGGCTTGTTAGGACATTCCGACGCGGATG
>OMTA01000215.1 GCA_900313895.1 uncultured Eubacteriales bacterium
TATTAGAAAAAACTGTAAAAATAAAGGAGACGACCATGAGCAATTTTTTTGCGATGATATCCAGAATGAAATACATCAACCGCTGGGGCTTGATGAACAATACAAAAAACGAGAATATCTCCGAGCACAGCCTCGAGGTCGCGATCCTCGCCCACGCGCTGGTCAGTATCGCCAATACCCGCCTCAACTGCTCTCTTGACGCCGATCGCGCCGCCGTGATCGGACTCTTCCATGACGCGAGCGAGATCATCACCGGCGATATGCCGACCCCTGTCAAATACTACAATCCCGCGATCAACAACGCCTACAAGGAGGTCGAAAAGGTAGCGGAGAACAAGCTCATCGATATGCTTCCCGATTCTCTGCGCGAGCTGTACCGTCCGTTGATCTTAGATACAGATCCCGCCCTTGCGCCCTATGTCAAGGCGGCGGATAAGCTCTCCGCGCTGATCAAGTGCATCGAGGAAGTCCGCATGGGCAATAACGAATTCTTAAAAGCCAAGGCGTCTATCGAAGAAGCGATCGACGAGATGGATCTTCCCGCGCTCAAGATCTTCAGGGAAGAGTACCTCCCCGCGTATTACCTCACCTTGGACGAACTCGGTTGATGCCGATCACCGAGAGAGTGATAATACACAATATATGCCCCTAAAAGTTACAAAATGTACAATAAGTTGTTAAATTTTTCTGAATTTCGACTTATATTCTTTTTGAGAAAATAAATAATCGCATTATGTGTATAATATACTAGTAAAACTTTAAAATGCGGTATTGTGATCAATGCGGGTGATTCCTGCGTTTAACATATTTTCGTCAAAAACAGAAACTAAGTGCATTTGCAGCAGAAAGGCGGGATGTTGATGGCTAGATTTAAAGACGACGACGTTGTCGATATTTCCTCAACCGCTGAAGTAACTAAGCTTTATCAGCAAGAAGAAAAGCATTCACCGCAGGGCAAAAAGAAGAAAAAGGGCAAGGCGCTCCGTATTACGGTTCTGGTGTTCTCGATCATCTTTTTGATCGGCGGCGCGTTCCTTTTGGTAGCCTACCGCTATCTTGATTTGTTCAAGCATAAGGATATCGACAAGATGGATGTCGGTCTGATCGATAAATCCAAGGATAATTCCGACGGAAACGTCGCTTTCAAAGGCGGCAGCGATTCACTGCTCAATGATGAGCACGTTCTTAATATTCTGCTTTTCGGACAAGACTACCGCCAGGATGAAAAGGACTTCGGTCGTTCCGACTCCATGATCCTGCTCTCGATCGATACGATCAATAAGAAGATCAAGCTGACCTCTTTCCAGCGTGATACCTACGTCACGATCCCGCAGCACGGCGATAATAAGATCAACGCCGCGTATACCCTCGGCGGCGAGGCGCTGTCTATCGCGACTATCGAGTCCAACTTCGGCCCGAAGGTCGACTATTTTGCGACCGTCGATTTCGATTCCTTCCGCGAGATCATCAATATTCTCGGCGGCGTCGATATCGAGCTGAATATCGAGGAGATCGAGTATATCAACGCGCAGATCGACGTCAATGATCAAACGGACAGAACCAGCTTCCTGAAATACGATAAAAATAAAAAGACCCAGAAGATGCACCTTGACGGCTATCAGGCGCTCTGGTACGCCCGCGACAGAGGTGAGGAAAACCTCGGCGGTAATCCCGAGTACAGCTTTTCCGGCGACGACTGGGATCGTACACAGCGTCAGCGTAAGTTGATCCAGAACGTGATTGATAAACTCAAGAACGACGCCGATATCGGCAATCTGGTCGAGATCGTCAACAAGGTCGGACCTCTGGTCACAACCAACCTCAAAAAGTCCGATATCACCTTCCTGGTCAGCAATATGCCCACCTTTATGAAGTACGAGATGGTCGAGATGACCCTCCCGACTCAGGGCAATTGGCGCTACGGAAAAACCGACGACGGCCAGTCCGTTATCGTTATCGATGACTGGGATCAGGTTCGTAAAGATCTGGCGAAGTTCATCTATGAGGGCAACGTAGCCGAATAATCAACGAATGACGATATACGCCCATACGGATTGGTTTGGGCGTATATTTATATTCCCCGCTCAGTTGCACGCTGTACGCACGAGCGATAGGTAAATGAAAGCGGATGCGCATGGTACGCGCGCTTTCTTGTGTGTAGAGGATATTATGAACGATCAAAAGAAAAAGGAGCTGATCCGCTCCGTCAAATTCACTCTGTTTTCCATCTCGGCCGGCGTGATCCAGATCGGCAGCTTCACCCTGATGGAAATGTTTACCGATCTACCGTACTGGCCGCGTTACCTGATCTCGCTGGTATTGTCGGTTCTGTATAATTTTACCATCAACAGAAAATTCACCTTCCATTCCGCTGCGAATATTCCGATCGCGATGCTCAAGGTGTTCGGCTACTACTGCGTATTCACGCCTCTGACCACGATCGGCGGACATTATCTGGTCGAAAGCCTGCATTGGAACGACTATCTGGTCGAGATCCTCAGCATGATCCTGAACTTTGTCACGGAATTCCTGTTCACCCGTTTCCTTGTTTACGGAAAGCAGGTCGATAACAGCAAGAGCTATCTTGAAAAGCACGGCGAATCACTTGACATGGAGGCGGAAGAATGAAAAAAGAGCAGAAAAAGAAAAGCATCGCGGTCGTTGTGATCGTTGTGATACTGGCGGCTGTCGCTATTGCCGCGTATTTCCTTTTCTTTAACGGAAAAGGAACGAATAAAGACGCGGATAACAAGGCGAAAACCGTTGAAAAACAGCCCGCGACCGAGTTCTCCGTCACGCCCTGTGATGACGAAGATATCGCTTTGTTTACCAAGTCGCTCGAAGGCGTCTGGACTTCCTACACGGAAGAAGGCGTCGCGTTCACCTACACCTTCAACAAAGACGGCTCCATCCGCTACAAAAAGGACGGCGCTGACGCGGAGGATTATTCCTACACCTTCAAGGATGGCTTACTCACCATTAAGGGCGGAAAAAGAACTCACGTTTATCAGCTCAGCAAAGATGCCGTCGGCATGATGGCGCGGATGCACAACGGCGAATACCAGAATTACTTTGCTGTTTACGCGGAAAAAGTTCCGAACTTCGGCGGCTG
>OMTA01000210.1 GCA_900313895.1 uncultured Eubacteriales bacterium
AGCAGGGTCGTGTACTGTTGAACGGCGAAGACATCACGGGTCAGTCGGGCAAGGTCAGTTATATGCTCCAGAAAGATATGCTGCTTCCGTACCGCACCGTGGTGGATAACGTCGCCCTGCCGATGATCATCAAAGGCGTGAAGAAGAAAGAAGCGCGGCAGATCGCCTCAAAGTATTTTGAGCAGTTCGGCTTGGAGGGCACACAAAAGCTCTATCCCGCTGAGCTGTCGGGCGGTATGCGCCAGCGCGCGGCATTACTCAGGACGTATCTGTTCTCGGGCGACGTCGCCCTGCTTGACGAGCCGTTCAGTGCACTTGATACCCTGACCAAGGGCGAGATGCATCGATGGTATCTCGATGTGATGGATGATATCAAACTCTCGACCATCTTCATCACGCATGATATCGACGAGGCGATCCTTCTGTCCGACCGCATCTATCTGCTCAGCGGAAAGCCCGGTACCATCACGGATGAGATCGTGATCGACGAGCCGAAACCCCGCAGAAAAGATTTCAACCTTTCCGAGGAATTCTTGCGCTATAAGCGCGAGATCATTTCAAAGATAGGGACGTGATCTAATGAAACGCTGTTTCATCTTCGGCGCGCTGCCGGTCGGAAGGCTGTTTGAAAAGCCCTGTGAGGGCGATTTCGTCATCGCCGCGGATAAGGGCTACGCGACCGTGCGACAGCTCGGGTTGTGTCCCGATCTGGTCGTCGGAGATTTCGATTCGCTCGGCGAAGTGCCCGATACGGACAACCTTGTTCAGCTGAATGTTCGCAAGGATGATACCGACCTTGAGCACGCGGTCAGATTAGCCCTCGAAAAAGGCTGCGATGACTTCATCATCTACGGCGCCGTCGGCGGAAAGCTCGACCATACGCTGGGCAATATCGCGGTCGCGGAGATGATTGCTCTCTCCGGAGGGAAAAGCCTCTTTTACGGTGACGATAGCAGCTTTACCGTGATCCGCAACAGTGCCATCACCCTGCCCGCGTATGACAGCGGACGGATCTCCGTGATCTCGCTGAGTGAGGTGTCCCGCGGCGTCAGCATCAGCGGACTTTCCTATGAAGCGGAGGGGATCGACCTGCTGCGAGCGGTCACCCGCGGTATCAGTAACGCCTTTATCGGCAAGCCGTCGCGCATCTCTGTCACCGACGGAACCCTTTTGATCGTATTTGATACAGAATAATAAAACGGAGCTATCTTAGTATAGCTCCTTATTTCTTTTACAGAATTATAATGAGCCGTGAGCCATCGCCAAAAATCGGTTGAATTCCAAGCCGATTTGCGGTATACTATACAGAGAGCAAAAGGAGGTACCGTATGAGCAGATCTATCCTCACCGAGTACCAAGTCAATATCGATCATCCTATTCCCGAGCCGCTGACGATCGCCCATGTGTCCGATCTGCATGAGAGGATCTCCGACGATATCCTCAGAAGGCTCAGAAGGGTCAAGCCGGATTTCATCGTTGTGACCGGCGATACCTTTGAACGTTACGACAATCGTCCGCAGTACGAGTTTGAGCATCGTCCGATCAAGCGGCTGATCATCAACATCATCCACTATTCCAACTATCTGCTGACGAAGCTCCAAAGCGAGAAGAAGAAGGCGAAGCCCGAGAATTCCTACAACTTTCTCAGCAAGGCGGTCAAGATCGCTCCCGTGTATCTCAGCCTCGGCAATCACGAGCAGATGCTCCGTGAGGAAGACTATCGTTTTCTCATGGAAAACGGCATCACCCTGCTCGACAATGCGTCGACAAAGATTACCTGCAAAGGCTGCGATATCCTGCTCGGCGGCGTTTCTACATGGGATTATGAGACGTTTATCGAGGACTTCAAACAGCAAAAGGGCTTCAAGCTGCTGCTATGCCACAATCCGCAGTTTTATGTGGATTATCTCAGAGACAGCGACATCGACCTGACCCTCAGCGGCCATACTCACGGCGGCCAGATCAGAGTAGGGAAGAAGGGCAGAGGATTCTTTGTCCCGGGACAGGGTATCTTCGGCAAGTATGCCCACGGCAGCTTTTTCGGTAACAAGCTGATCGTATCCGCGGGCTGTGCGAATACCGTCGTCTGTCCGCGATTCGGCAATCCCCGCGAGCTGGTGGCGATCCGCCTGAAAGGAAATGAATATGGAAACATTTGATATCACAAAAGCGCCTCTCGAGATCGAGCGCAGATTCCTGATCGAATACCCCGACATCGAGGCGCTGAGACAGATGTCCGATTATCGCGTCAAGCATATCTCCCAGACGTACCTGAAGAGCGACGGCGACTTTGTCGGCGGCAGGATCCGCAAGATCGTCGAGGGGGATCGGACGAGCTATGTCTATACCTACAAAGAGCGGCTGAGCGATATGACCCGCCGCGAATACGAAAAAGAAATTTCTTATAAAGAATATTCCGAACTTCTGCCGCTCAAGAAAAAGCACACGATCACTATCGAAAAGGACAGGCATATCTTCACCCACGCAGGGCTTGTTTACGAGCTGGACGTCTATGATTTCTGGGACGATCAGGCGAGCCTTGAGGCAGAGGTCGAATCGGAGGATGTCCCCATCCCGATCCCGCCGTGTGTGACGCTCATCAAAGAGATCACCGACGACAGGCGCTATAACAATTCGCATCTTGCGATGAACAGAGGAGTGATCGAATGAAAACCGATACCGTTATCACAAAAGGCATCGAGATGCCGTATATCACCTTCGGAACAGGCGAGAGGGCATTTGTTATCCTGCCCGGGCTTTCCGTCAAAAGCGTTCTTTTTTCCGCTAAGCCGATCGAAAACGGGTACAAGTGCTTTTCCGAAAAATATACCGTCTATGTATTTGACCGCAGAACCAACCTGCCCGAGCGCTACTCGATCAAGGATATGGCGGATGATACCGCTGTCGTGATGGAGGCGCTGGGTATCCGTGACGCGGATGTTTTCGGCGCGTCTCAGGGCGGCATGATCGCCATGTGCCTTGCGGCATACCATCCCGCGCTGGTGCATTCGCTGGCGCTCGGATCGACCTCCCCGCGCTGTGAGGACACGATCCGCATGACTTGTGAGAAGTGGATCGCCTACGCCGAGACGGGCGATCTCACCGGGCTGACCGGTGACTTTCTGGATCGTTTGTTTTCCGTGAACACGATCCGTCAGTTCCGCGATTACCTGATCCATATGAACGACAACGCGTCCGAGGAGGATCTGCGTCATTTTATCATTCTCGCGCAGGCGATCGTCGATTTTGATATGCGTGACGATCTGAAAAAGATCACCTGTCCG
>OMTA01000209.1 GCA_900313895.1 uncultured Eubacteriales bacterium
AATGCGGATAGATTCAGACCTCAGCAGAATACAGCCGACGTCTGCGGTATCGACGCAATACGGCGCATATCATAGGCGGTGGTTCCTTGCAGAATTTAGATAACGTACCGCAGGAGCTGAAAGCACTGCCGCACTGGGTAGCGCGGACAGGCAAGATCCCGGTGGATCCTCACACCCTGTATCATGCGAAAGCCAATGATCCGCAGACATGGGGAACATTTGAACAGGCATGCGGTTGTGTCGGAAAGAACACCCGTAGCGGTGATCCTATCCACGGGATCGGCTTCGAGCTCAGCGCGCCGTACTGCGGTATCGACATTGACCACTGTGTAGACGCCGCTACCGGAGAGATCTCCCGTGAGGCGCTGGATATCATCAACATGATGGATAGCTATACTGAGTTTTCGCCCAGCGGTACCGGGATCCATATCCTCTATAAAAATGACGGCAATACATATCCCGATCGGCACAAAAAGAAGCCGATTGACTCTACGCAGCATCTTGAGATGTACCAGGCCGACCGCTACTTTACCGTTACGGGTAATATCTTCGGCGGCCGCGACCGGCTGAATGATCGACCGCGACAAGCGGATCTCATCTATAAGGCGTATATGCGCGACTCTCCCGACGGTCAGATGTCTGTCGGCAAAAACGGTTCGACATCGGAATATTTTCAGAGTTCCGCAGTTGATCTTGCGGATGACGAGCTGCTGCGCAAGGCGATGGCCGCCAAAAACGGCGGCGCGTTCTCGCGTCTGTGGAGCGGCGATACATCGGGCTACAACGACGATGACAGCCGCGCGGATCTGGCGCTGTGCGACATGCTCGCGTTCTGGACAGGCTGTGACCCCGAGAAGATGGATTCACTGTTCCGCTCCTCGGGACTCATGCGCGAGAAGTGGGACCGTAAGCAAAGCGGCACCACCTACGGTGCGATCACTATTCAAAAAGCAATTGAGAGTTGCAGGGAGACCTATTCACCGAGTCGTAGCGGCGCCGACTGTTTTCAGACAATCGGGCATAATGAAACGCCGTCACGCGAAGAAAAGCACACACGTGTGCCGGCGTTCACCTACGAGGACGATATTACCCATCATAAGGCTGATGATATCGGTACCGCGGAGCTGTTTGCCGATCTTGTCAAAGACTTTGTGTGCTACGTTCCCGAGGAAAAGGCATTTTATCTCTATAACGGCATCGTATGGGAACAGGACGTCGTAAAGGAAAACATCAAAGCCGGTAAGCTGCTGATGGATTTTGTCGCACAGGCGCAGCGTCTGATCCCTCCGCCGCCTGCCGGCAGACCGCAAGAATGGCCCGAAGAGGTCGCCGCACAGGAGAAGATCGACAAAGCGTATCGCACTCAGTATCATTCACTCGGCAACGCCAACGGCAGAGACAGGGTGTTGAAGGACGTCAAGAAGCTGCTGTACAAGCCTCGCAGTCGATTTGATCGACAGCCTGATCTGCTCAACTGCATGAACGGCACCTATAATCTCAGTACAGGAGAGCTGCAGCCGCATAACGCCGAAGATCTTCTGACAAAATGCAGCCGCGCGTCCTATGATCCCGAAGCAGTCAGTGAACGCTTCACGCGCTTTATCGACGAGATCTGCGAGGGTGACAAAGAGCAGATAGACGCCCTGCAAAGGGCGCTGGGGTACTCTCTGATCGGCGCGACGCCCGAGGAATGTTTCTTTATTGCTTACGGTAAAAGCACCCGAAACGGTAAAGGTACGCTGTTTGACCTGGTGCTTGATACGCTTGGCGATTACGGCGCACAGATGGATTTTGACGTGATCGCACGCAGCGGCACGAAGGACGCGAGCCGTGCGACGCCGGAGCTGGCGCGGCTGATCGGCACGCGGTACATCCTGGTCAACGAACCGCAGAAAGGCACCTGCTTCAACGAAGGCTTGACCAAACAGCTGACCGGCAGCGACAACATCACCGCGCGTCCCCTCTACGGCGCGACAATCGAATTCAAGCCCCTGTTTACCATCTACATCACCACCAACAATTTGCCTGCTATATCGGATGATTCGCTGTTCACCAGCGACCGTATCAGGATCCTGCCCTTCAATCGCCACTTTACCGAGGCGGAACGCGATACCAAGCTCAAGGCGACGCTCAGAGAGGGCAGTGGCAAGGACGCCGTGCTCAACTGGCTGATCGAGGGCTACCGCAAATACAAGGAATCCGGCTTGACCGATACCGCCGCCGGCAAGGATATCGTCAGACAGTACCGTGAGGATAACGATTATATCGCGCAGTTCATCGGTGAGTGTCTGGCGGTGCACGGTCAGAACGATAAGCGTGCCGACAAGGAACGCATGACAAATATATTGGCCAGATACCGATGCTGGTGTGACTCGTCAAACATCAAGCCCCTCGGCAGAAAACAGTTCAAGGAAGAGCTGCAGAAGCACGGCGTCATCGTCTTTCCCGAACACAAGCAGGACGTCGCGAGGGTTCGGATTCTTGAGCCACACGAACATGAACCTTGATCCCCCAAAAGGAGGAAAACGGGGGAAAAGGGGAAAAATGAGGGGGTGTTTGTAGAGTTTCCCCTATATTTTCTAACGCGGGAGCCAACCCGAGAAGAGAATATATCATAGCAGAAACTCTGCAAAACGTACCCGAAAAATCCCCTTTTCCCCCTCTGATTACGAAAGGAATGATTTGATGTCAACAAAGAAAGTGTACAACTCCGATAACAAACAGCTCGATATCGTAGATGAAGCGATCGACCTGATGGAAGCCGCCGGGAGTGAGGTGTGTGAGATGACCTTTGCCAACGCGCTGGAGGTCATGAAGATCGAGCGGCTGGATTTGCTCAGAAAAGAGCTGAACAGGATTGTGGGTCGGATCAATGTAGCGGCAAACGCCATACGTGATAAACACTGAAACCGAAAACCGCTACGATAATCTGAACAGGAATAAAGGGAGCAAAAGCCGTGAATATAAAAGAGCTGAAAACCCTCAAAAAGAAGATCCTCGATCTGCGCGAACAGCTCGAGGCTGCTGAGTCCGAGACCGCCGATGATGGAGCGGTTTTGTCGAATATCACCGACGTCAACGACGAGCTCCGGAGGCTTCAAGCTGAGTGGGATAAGGCGATCGGGAGGCTCTCATACGATGACGACAGAGCCGTTTGCATCTACCTTCATTACGTCAAGGGTTATTCCTGGAAGAACTTAACAAAACTTAGTGCTGATTGCGGTATTGCAGAAACGCCGTATGCTGTCATGAAACGCTGCCAACGGTATGAGTGGTGATGATATCAGCCCGATCGGATCA
>OMTA01000208.1 GCA_900313895.1 uncultured Eubacteriales bacterium
AAAGATCCGTTTCGGGATCTATGATATCTACGACAGAAAGATCGCGTCCGCTATCTGTGACGAGGTCGGTACTGTGAAGAAGGGATTCAATGAGGTGACGCTTGACGTCAGTTTCATTGGCCTTGCAGAGGGAACCTACCGAGGCGAGCTTATTATATTTGACAATAACGAATACGGAACGGTCAAGGAGTATGATATTGTTCTGGAGGCGTTCTTCTTTGAGATAAAGAGACCCAAGGAAGCGTATATGTGGAACGCGCTCAAGTGGGGCGCTGTACGTCTGCAGGATATGAAACGCAGTTGAGTGTCTTTCTGCCGGTATGAGGACAGGAAATGCCGATTACTAAGGGTTTTATTGACTTAATTAAGGGTTTCTTGTATAATTATATTCGGAGTATTTTTCCTATATGGTCAAAGGAGAGGGAAAATGAGAAAAGTTATTGTTTTTCTGTCGGCTTTTTTTGCCGCAGTATGCGTCATACTGATCGTAATATCACCGGACTATCTCTCGATGCTGATCGTCGGTATTATGACAGTGGCGATCATTCTGGGATTCGTTTTCGGAATCATCCCTCTGCTGCGCTACACCCGCGGTTTCAAAAAGGGGCAAAAGAGCATAGAAAACGCCTTGAATGTCAACGCGGATTATATCTGGACGGCTGTCAGAAAGGTCACGCCGTTCTTTGAGGAAAAGCAGCTTGACGAGTTGTTCGAGGTATATCTGAACGATGTTGTCGATCAGAGCGATAAGGGTGTTGTGATCAGCAACATCGAGGACTCGATCAACGAAGATACGATCGCTATCCGCAGCTGGCGCAGCATCATATTGCAGATCGCGGGTATTCTGACCGCGCTTGGTCTGTTAGGTACCTTCCTCGGACTGGTCATGGGTATCAGTACCGTAGAGTTCAGCTCGGCGGAAGCGACCATGGACAGTATCGAAATGCTTCTGCGCGGCATCGGTACCGCGTTCTATACCTCGATCGTCGGCGTTATTCTTTCTATCCTTTTCAACATCAGCTACCGTTTGGTCTGGAACACCATGCTCAGAGAGATGGGGCTTTTCACCGAACAGTTCCATACGTTTATCCAGCCCTCTGCTGAAGAGCAGATCCGCGCGAAGCAGTATCTGAACACCGAGAAGATGATCGAAGCGCTGAACGTCCTGCGCGCCAACAGCAGCATCAGACTGAGCAATGCTCCGTCGGATCCCGCTCAGGAGCAGAGAATGATGATGGATATCCTCTCCGGACTCAACCGCGGAGAGTTCACCTTTACACTGGAGCCGGTATGCAGTTTGACCGACCGCAGTATCATCAAGGTCAATACCAAGCTGCATTGGGAACACCCCGTGCTTGGCGCGGTACAGCCCTCGGTATATCTGCCGATCGTCGAGGCGGACGGCTTTGTCGCCAAGCTGGATCAGCATCTTTGGGAGCAGGTCTGTATAACGCAGCGTGAATGGATCGACAGAGGACTCCATCCGCTGCCTGCGATCCTGAGTATCCGCAAGACAGATCTTTTGGCGATCGACGCGTATGATACGATCCATTCTTTGGCTCAGCAGTACGATCTGCAGCCTCGCTATCTGGAGGTCGAGATCGACGAATCCGCCTATACGATCTGTCACGATGAAGCGATGAAAGCGGAGCAGAGGTTCCTGCAGAGCGGCTACAAGGTATCCGTCGGCAACTGCAACGGCAATCTTGTCGGACTTGTTGATACAAAGGCGGATGAGATCTCGCTGGATCTGAGTATTCTTCCTGCTGACAGCGATATCGAGAATATCTTTAATCAGGCGGCTAATATCCATCTTACCCTTTCGTGCGCGGGAATCACCTCCGCGAAAGAGCTTGCGGATATCAAACGCTATGGATGTCTTGTCGGGCGCGGCACGCATCTCTATCCCGAGATGACCCGCCTTGAATATGAGAAGCTGATGCAGTACCCCGGTAATACTGAAACCTGAAGACAGAAGTATTACCTATCAGATTCAGATAACGATCAGAATAGGATTTTGCTATGAGATTACGAAAAAAAGCTAAATCGGGGGAAGAAAGCTACTGGAAGTCTTTCACCGATATTATGGCAGGACTTTTGCTGGTCATACTGCTTGTGATGATGCTGCTTCTTCTGTACATGACACAGATGGACAAAGAATCCCACAAGGATGACCACCAGTATGATTACAGCCGGCCATATAACGATAACGATTACAAAGGAAATGAAGATCACAAGGACGATAATATGTATGAACGTCCGCCTCAGGACGGCGGCGCAGGAGAAGGCGCTGACGATCCCGTCCTCTCCTACCGCAAAGATTTAATGTCCTACCGCTATACCGATCCCAAGGATCCTTCCCGGCAGGTGGACCAGTTCATGATGGCGCTCCTGACCTTTATGTATATCTTCAAGCGGGGCATCATCTTCCCCGGGCGCTATGCCAAAGAAGTGCGCGGTCTTGTCAGGCGCATGGAACGCGATGAGAAGGTCCACACCGACAAGGACATGGCGGACGCCTTCAAGATGGAAGTGCGCAATGCGGTACGGCGATATTTTGACACCTGCAAGTCGGATTCCTACCACAAGAAGTTTTTTGGCATACAGGCGTCCTCGGCGGATGAAAAGGAGACACAGCGCTGCCTGGATACGTGGAGAATGTCCCTCGGCATCGCGGAGCGCCTGAGCCTCAAAGACGAAATGACCCTGCTCTGCCAGGCGGTCGACGAAGAGTACCGATTGTCCCGCGCGGACGGCCTGTCTCTGGAAGAAGCCTACCGGAAACTACACAAATAAGGCGCATTGCGCCCTAATATGCGGGAAACTGCTGAAAATACGAGGCGCTGAGCCCCATTATGCGGTATAATAAAAGGTACCGTATTGATCAACCATGACTGAGGAACCACTATGAACCGGCCGCTGATTTCCGTTGTTTTACCGATCTATAAAATTGAACAATACCTTGACCGCTGTATGGAAGCCGTTCTCGGACAGACCTATGAGAACCTCGAGATCCTGATGGTGGACGACGGGTCCCCGGACAACTGCCCGGCTCTGTGCAACGCATATGCACAGAAGGATCCCCGTGTCAAAGCACTGCACAAGGAAAACGGCGGTCTCTCCGACGCCCGCAACTACGGCATCGCGCATGCGACGGGCGAATACATCGCCTGCATCGATCCGGACGACTACGTGGACAGCGATTACATCGAATACCTGTACAGCCTCATTGAAAAGTACGGCACGCGCATGTCCATCTGCCAGCACATGACAGAATTCGACAACGGCTCTGTCAAGGATTAC
>OMTA01000207.1 GCA_900313895.1 uncultured Eubacteriales bacterium
CTGCTGCCGCCGATGTCAAAGGCGAGGATCTTCATAGTATCAGCCTGCTTTCTAAAAAAGTCATATCTTTATTATGCTGATACCATTATATATGTTTTTTTCGTGTTCTGCAAGATATTTTCCTGTTAAAAATGACTTAATAGCAGTCGAAGAATCTCTGGTAGCCGTAAGCGCATACGAAATTCTGGGATTCGTGCCAGGGGCTGGAACAAATATCAGAAGCGTAGAATACCTGGATCCTGTGCTGTACAGCCGAGCCGCCCTGATCAAAGATGTAGCTGACAACTTCCTTACAGGTTGCCGACGGAGTGATGTCGGTCGAGCCGTAGTAGCCGTTGGACGCGATCACATCCGCAACGCTGCTGTAGTTGCCGGCAACGTAGGTATCTCTGATACACTGTGCAACAAGCGCCATGCCGGTGTAGCCGGTATCGCCTGCCTCGCCCATTACCATGCGCTCGCAGTAATCTCTCTCTTCCGCAGACATGGATACGACCCTGCCGGAGTAGCTGGGATCGGGATTATCGATACCCATCAAGTATCCGGATGCGGGCGCAGCGCTGCTGCCGTCGGAATCGGAAGAACTGCTGTTCTCTTCCTCTGTAGTTGAGCTGCTTTCAGCGGATTCGTCGGAGGAAGCTGTGTCTTCCGCTTTTTCATCGGAAGCCTCGGTAGCTTCTTCTGTCGGCTCCTCGGTCGCCTCCTGAGGCGCCTCGGTCTCCTCCTCAGTCTCCTCAAGAGCGATGATGGCGAGCTGCTCGTCTACGGCAACCTGAGCCTCTTTACGAGCCTCGTCGATCGCGATCGCTCTCAGGGTGAGTTCGGTATCCTCCGCCGAGGATATATTATTAGTACTGTTTTCTGTTTCTGTTTTGGTGGTATCACTTGCAGCTCCTACTACAGGCGCGAGAAAAAGAGCGTTAGTAAAAAGCAAAGCGATGCAAAGACTGAGCGTGAAAAATCGGGTAGATTTCTTCATTACTTTACGCAATTTTCTGCCTCCTTTTGTAGTAATCTATCGGTGATCCGATTTGAAATTGACGCAGTTATGGCATAGCCGCGTTTCATTTCGTGTCATATTAAATCACAAAATTACAAGAATTGCAAGTTTGTAACTTTTTCATTTTGATTCTAAATTCGCACTAAAACAGGCTTTTTATTCGAAATTAGAATTATCTTTAGTAAATTATGTACAACATTAACAATAAACGATAGTGCAATTTGCTAGGACTCACAAAAATAAATGGTGACAAATTGTTACAAATTTATTACGTTTTTTTGCTTTCTTTGGCATTTTTTGCACTGAATTTTCGACTAAAATCGCATCTTCGCCGATCAAACGGATTTTATCCCACGGGATCAGACATTCCTCGCTTCGACCGAATATGCCGAACAGCCGCGGGCGTCCGTAGGCGATCAGCGCAAGCACTTTGGCGCACTTCGTATCGATCTCAAGATCGTCGACATAGCCCAGCTTGCAGCCGTTGGAAAAATTGATCACTTCCTTCTTCTTCAGCTCTGTGAATCGGCAAGACATTCCATCACCTCTTGCTTTCATACTATGCAGTATAGCACGGAAATATTTCTGTATTTGAAAGATGATGTAAACTTCCTGTGACCGAAAAATGAATTCTTTGTGAAGCGGTTTAATGAGGAATTAGGAGTTAGGAGTTAGGAATTAGGAATTGAGGTGCTGTCCGAGAATCGGAGCGATAACGCGAACGATGATCGGCTAACAGCACCCATGCAAGGCTCTCCCAAGAAGCGGAGTGCTTGCACGAACGCTGATTGGCTGAGAGCTACTGCGAGGAATTAGGAATTATATTGTAGGGACGACCAATGGTCGTCCGAAACCCTGCTGTAACATCGACTTTAACGGACGGTCAATGACCGTCCCTACGATATCAACGTCGGATTCCACCCTCGATGACGCTCATGACGCTCTTTTTAGCGTCAAGGGTTGACGCTGTTTTCAGCGACATAGCGTCAACCGCGGTCTCGTCAGCGGTACGGCGCGTAGGTATCGAGGAGGTACTCTCTCTCGGCTCTGTTCGGCGGCGGGGCGTCCTCGTCGCCCGGCAAGGGCGGCATCTCGTCCATAGGCAGCTTCTCCAGGGGCGCATCCCACAGGGAGGCTTCCTCTGCGGCGTCCTCCGGAGAGAGGCTTAAACCGGTTTCGGACGCGTGATAGTAGACGGCAAGGCGTCTGCCGTTTTTTCCTCTGAGAGACAGGAAATATACGCCCGCGTCCTCCAGCTCATAGCGGTACAGATTCATCAGCCGTTTGAGGTGATGCGGGGTCAGATTCTCGCCGCTGTAACGGTTGTACTGTTCACAGAACGCGGCGTTGGTACCGTCATAGTTGCCGAGCTTCTGCATGAATACGATCAGCTTCAACAGCGTCCCCGGCAGCTCTCTGTGCTCGGGCTGATAATTATCGCTGATCACCTCCCACGCACAGGTATCTCTGTTCAGATTCAGCTCCATGCTGCGATCCTCTATATCCCTGCCTGTTGCGGAGAGGATCGCCTTTGAGGATTCGCGCTTCTCCTTTTTGAGGATCATCAGGCTGTCCGCCGAGCCCGCGATACCGTTGGTACCGGCGATCTCATTGATGCAATCGCTGTCGGAGAGCTTGCGGGTATGATGTACCAGCAGGATCGCGATCTTCAGCTCGTCGGCGATCTGTTTGACGGCGGAGACCTCGGCGTAATCACCCGCGTAGGTCATCTGATTCTCCTGTTCGCGGATCTTCTGGAAGGTGTCGATCACGACCAGTCGCGTCGAGGGGTAATCGCCGCAGTAAACAGCGAGCGTCTTTTTGAGCGTTTCGCCGACGCCGGGACAGTCCAGCGTGATATTGAGCTTATCCGGCACCTCCCCTGTCATACGCAGCACCCTTTCCTGCAGGCGCTTTTCGCTGTCCTCCAGCGTGATGTACAGCACACCGCTCTGCCGGGTGTTCATCCCGAGGAACGGCTCTCCCTTCGCCACAGCCATACAAAGCTGCAGCACCATCCACGATTTGCCGATCTTCGGCGCGCCAGCCAGAACGGACAGTCCGGGCTTTAGGAGCCCTTCTACGATCCAATCGATCCTGTCATAGCGCGTCTCGACCAGATCGACGCAGTTGATGATCTTCATGCGCGGTCTCTCTTCATCATAAGCCGCGCACAGGAATGCAAGTGTAACGCGGTCAGCGCCCAGTGAAGGCTCTACAACGTAAGGGATGTACTTGACTTTCTTGGCGTCGTCAAAATAGCTCATATCCTCGCCGGATACGTTCTGGTGCTGGGTCAGGTC
>OMTA01000267.1 GCA_900313895.1 uncultured Eubacteriales bacterium
CGCGTATTTGATCGCCGGTGCAGCTCGACGGTCTGAGATCACAGAAGCCCGATCGATCCGTAATCCCATCTATAAGAAAACGCCCGCTGAACTTTGAACGGTTCGGCGGGCGTCGCTGTTTATTCATGTTAATCGCTTGCGGCTTCGGGAGCTTCCTCCGAATCCGTCAGCTCTTCGCTGTCCTCCAGCGCGAATTGCTCGGCACATTTCTCGGCGCTGGAATAGCTGAAATAGCAGACCTTGATGTGGTTTTTGCGGACAAGGTCGATGATCTTGTAGTAGCCGGAGTGCCCCATCGCGTTGGTCTGGAGCCATACGACGTCGCATCCGAGGATCAGGTTGGGATTCGGCTGTTCGGACGAGGAGATAAAGCGGACGTTTTCGAGGAGCGGGCGGATCGCCTTGCACCAGGATTCATGCCCGCCGATAATGACGGAACGCTTTTTCGCAGTGTAAGGAAAAACGACCGAGACCGCGGTATCATCGATGCTTTCATCGGGCTGTCGGATCATCGTCCTCAGCTCGGCAAGCTCCTTCGCGGCGGCGTCCAGCTTTTTGTTGGCTTGGGACAAAAGGCTCTCGGTATCTTTATTGCGACGTTCAAATTGATGGATCGTGCTTTTCAGACGCTTGATCTCTGACCTGAGCTGCTTGATCTCGGCAGAATCCTCCGATCCGACGGTATCTCCGTCATCATCCTCCAAAGCTGAGTAATCCGGTTCTTTGTGGTTGATCGCGTAGGCGAGCGCGAGGTATTCGTACAGCAGCTCGCGCTGCGCGTCGGACAGATCGCTGTCGTTCATCAGCGCGCGGGTATAGGAGATCGAGCTGCCGTGGCGCGGCGGTACCAGTCCCGAGGAAAGGAAGGTCAGCTGCGCGATATTCAATTCCTGACGGCGCTCGGTCAAAAGGGGAGAGGGCAGGCGCTTTTTGTAAAGAAAGCTGTTTGTTTCATTGTTGTCCCAACCGGGCGTTTTCGCGGTCAGAGAAGCGAGAAACTCGTAGTCGATGTCGATCTCCCCGAGCGTGTTATCAGGATCGACAACACCCATCCCCGCCCACGGAAGCGCCTGACAGATGAGGCTGAGGGCGTTATAGCTCAGGCTGTAAAGTCGGAGATGATCGCTGTCGGAGAGTAACAGAAAACCGAAGCATAATTCATACGGATCGCCGATCTCAGGCGCGACGATAGCGGCGTAGAGATCGGAACGCTCGCTGTCGGGATCGAAGATCGTTTGGATCAGGCAGTAAAAACGGATCAGATCATCCGCCTTTTGTTCCAGAACCGCGACGCGTTCGTCCGTCTGAGATGAACTGACGGTCATATCCGAGTAGGGAGCGGATTGAATCGCGCTGAGCTTTCTGCGCGCCGTATCCATCGCTTCAAGATGTGATCCGGCACAGGCGAAAAGGCTGTCGGCGAGGCTGTCGAGCAGGGTAATGAAGCGCTCCTTCGCGTGGTTGACGCGATCGTCCCCGATCAGCGCAACGATCGCCTCGAATTGCTCTCGATAGGGCAGGGCGGCGGTCGTATCGCCTGTCAAAAGGGGATAAATTCCGCTGCCTTTTTGGATGAGCAGCAGCATCGCGCGCAGCTCGTCATCACTGTGAACCGCATCCGACAGGTTCGGCAGATAGACGGAGGACAGCTCCTCCCGCGACGTCGGGAAGTACTCAGCCGCCTCGTCAAAGAGATCGTTGTCGTACAGCGCGTCAAGTAGATAGATCGCCGCCGCCAACGCGTAGTCATACCGGCGGTTCAGTTGATCATAGCTTAAGTCGGTACACGGCGCGTTCATGTGGATCAGCTGAGCGGGGATACACAGCGCGGGGTACTTATCTTTGAAGCGTTCGTCATATGCGGCGCACAGGCGGATCAACGCTTCCTTTCCGCGCTTTCTCGTGTGGTATTCGCTGTCGCTGAGGGCGGAATTCTTTCGGTTGCCGAACTCGTTGAATGAGAACGACAGCCGCTCGAAAACCTCGTCGATATATTCGGAGAGCCTCTCCGGATCGCTGAAGATCTCCCGCTCGGGAGAGAGCGCTTTTTCGATTGTATCGATACGGTTTTGCAGTTCTTGCATGGTGTTTTGACCTCCAACCGTTGTTTTTGCTAACAGTGTAAACGCAATGCGGGCGTTTGTCAATAGCAAAAGCCCCGTCGGTGTTACCCGCGGGGCGATGCGTATGGTGATCAGTCTTTTCTCTTGGAGCTGATGCTGAACAGCGCGATATTCAGAACGGTGAAGATGAGGATCGCAATCACGGAGTATAACAGCATGAAGCCCGTGTCGATCTGCGTGCCGAAGATATTCAGCTTGATGCAGAACATCTTCGAAGCGGCTTCCTTGAAGATCCCCTGATCCATCCCGCCGAGCGCCTTGTCGATACGGTCGATCGCGGGAGAAACG
>OMTA01000206.1 GCA_900313895.1 uncultured Eubacteriales bacterium
AGATCGGAATAATACCATTCCGTTGAAAATACCCTTATATTATACATATAAATAGGCGTCCGTGTCAATGCGCTATTTTTGGGGATCCAAAGACTTTTAGTAAAAATACACTAAAATAATGCTACAGGTTGTAACAAAATCGCTTTAATTCGAAAATCGAATAATAAATAAACAGCTTAAGGAGAACTGACCACCGACCGCTTCTGCCGGTTTGACAAGTTGCACAAAACGCAAACTATCGAAACGCACAAATCAAAAAGCCTCTCTTTGTGGAAAGTACCCATAATACAAAAAATCAATTGTCAAAATCACTAAAAAGGAAATCCAAAATTAATGTTTTAGATAAAAAGTACAAAGGGAGTTGAAATCACCCTTGCAGTTATGGTAAAATTTATACAGTGATAAGGTGCGACCGGTCCGGATTCTCGGTCGAACCTCACAAAAAAATTTTTGAAAGAAGGAATTCACTATGAAAAAGTTTTTAGCGCTGCTTTTAGCAGTACTGATGCTGGCTTCCGTACTTGTTGCCTGCGGCGACAATAACAAAAAGTCCAGCGACAGCAGCGGTGAGGCTACTGTTGAGATCGAAGACGGCGCAAAGCTGTTGGTATGGGCTCCCGATAAGGCGATCGACCTGACCAAGGAACTCTGCGAAGAATTCAAGAAAGAGCACTCCGACAAGAACATCACCATCGATGTTCAGGTTCAGAGCGAGTCCGAGGCTGCTACTCAGGCGCTGAACGATAAGGACGCTGCTGCCGACGTATTCGGTTTCGCGAGCGACCAGTTCAACAAGCTGATGACCGCTAACGCACTGGCTCCCGTATTTGCTCCCGACGATATCAAGTCTCGCAACTCCGAGGCTTCCGTCAAGGCTGCTACCGGCGAAGACGGCGCTCTCTATGCGTTCCCCGAGACCGACGATAACGGTTACTTCCTGGTTTATGACAAGAGCATCATCAAGAACCCCGATTCCATCGAAGGTATCCTGGATGACTGCAGAAAAGCCGGCAAGAAGTTCGTCATGGACGCCGGTAACGGTTACTATTCCTGCGTATTCATGTTCACAGGCGGCGTAACTCTCGAAGGCGTTGACAAGGAAGGCACACAGCAGTTTAACGACTACAACAAGGATCAGGTTCTCGATTCTCTCGAGGCTTTCGCAAACCTGTTCCACGATTACAGTGACGTATTCCTCTCCTCTGAGGTTGCTAAGATCCCGACCGGTATGGCTGCTAACCCGCAGATCGTTGCTGCCGGTATCGACGGCACATGGGATACCGTTGCGATCAAGGAAGCTCTGGGCGACAACTACGGCGCTGCTAAGCTCCCCACCATCAAGGTCAAGGGCGAAGACAAGCAGATGATCTCCCTGCACGGCTACAAGCTCATGGGTGTTAACGCTGTTTCCAAGTTCCCGAACGCTGCTCAGGCTCTGGCTGACTTCCTCACCAGCGAGGAATCTCAGATCAAGCGTGCCGAGAGCCTCGGTTGGGGTCCCTCCAACACCAAGGCTAAGGAAGACAAGGCTGTTACAGAGAGCGAGTCCATCACCGCTGTTCTCGCACAGTCCGAGTTCTCCGTACCTCAGGTCAATATGTCCGATACTTTCTGGTCTCCGATGAACACTCTGGGCAACACCCTGTGGAAAGATAAGGACTACAGCAGAGCTACTATCGAGAAGAACTTCGATAAGACCATCGCTTCCATCAAGGACGAATAATCCCGATCCGGCGTTTGGAACGCTCACTGTTTAACTGAATGATCAGAGAGGGCGGATGCCCTGCGCAACCGCCCTCTCTCAAACAATGCTTTGTTACTGTATACCCTTTTATCGTCTGTTAAGTATACGGTTCCGATTTAACAGACGATAAAAGACTTAACTTCAAGCTGGGAGTTGAACTGATGAAATATATTGATTATGTACAGCTCAACCCGTTCCAAAAGATCTGGTATAATCTCAAGACCTTCTTTATCGCGCTTCCGGGCAATATCGTCAAGATCTTCAAGGCGATCGGCAGATTCTTCAAGAAACTCGGTATCGGCATCGGCAAGGGCGTAGCGGGCTATTTCACCAGATTCGTCAAGGGCAACTGGGCTACGAAACTTTCCTATATCATCATGGGCTTCGGCAACATGATGAAGGGCCAAATCATCAAAGGCATCATTTTCCTTTTGACAGAGGTTGCGTTTATCGCGTTCATGATCTTCTTCGGCGCCGACAAGATCTACAACCTCGGCTTCTTCAGCGGAGGCACGATCGGTTTCAACGGCGAGGACTACTGGGCTGACGCAAACGGACTGAGAGCTACGGATCCCGGTCACGGACCTCTGCAGCACGTCAGAGCGGACGACTCTATGCAGTTGCTCCTCTACGGCGTATTGACTCTGATTATTATCGCGGTATTCCTGGTTATCTATTTTGCCAGCACCAAATCCGCGTACAAAGTACAGCAGATGGTTGCCGCGGGCGAAAAGCCCCCGACATTCAAACAGGAGATCAAGGCGTTCGGCGACGAGAAGTTCCATATCACACTTCTCTCGTTCCCCTGCCTGACCATCTCTCTGTTCACCATCATGCCGCTGCTCTTTATGATCCTGATCGCGTTCACCAACTACACGAAGAGCACACCGTTCTTCAGTTGGACTGGTCTGCAGACCTTTGCCGAGGTATTCCAGACCACCGGCGGCGCGAGTAAGGGTGAAACCTTTATCGAATTAACAAAATGGACATTGATCTGGGCGGTAGCTGCTACCGTTCTCAACTACATCCTCGGTATGATCGTTGCTCTGTTGATCAACAAGAAGGGCATCAAGCTGAAGGCTCTGTGGAGAACCATGTTCGTTATTACCGTCGCTGTTCCTCAGTTCGTATCTCTGCTTCTCATGCAGCAGATGCTCGAGGGCAACGAGTTCGGCGCGATCAACCAGCTGCTCAAAGGACTCGGGTGGCTCGGAACCGACGGAGGTGCGGTACAATATATCGACTTCCTAGGCAACGCCAATAAGTGGATACCGCGACTGACGGTCATTATCGTCAACATCTGGGTCGGTATCCCGTACACCATCCTGATCACCTCCGGTATTCTGATGAATATCCCGGCGGATCTGTACGAAAGCGCAACCATCGACGGCGCAGGCCCTGTAAGAACCTTCTTCAGCATCACCCTGCCCTATATGCTGTTCGTTACCACACCTTACCTGATCACGACATTTATCGGCAACATCAATAACTTTAACGTTATTTACCTGTTGGTCGGTGAACAAAGCTCGGTCAACCTACATAACGCGGGTTATACCGACTTGCTT
>OMTA01000205.1 GCA_900313895.1 uncultured Eubacteriales bacterium
TACGGTATCGGTCGCAAAACCGCTACAGACATTATTGCTGCAACAGGTGTAAATCCCGACACGCGTGTTCGTGATCTCACCGAAGAAGACGTATCAAAACTCAGAGAATATATTGACCATAACTATCGCGTAGAGGGCGATCTGCGCCGTGACGTCGCTTTTGATATCAAGCGACTCATCGAGATCGGTAGTTATCGCGGTGTGCGCCATAGAAAAGGTCTCCCCGTAAGAGGCCAGCGTAGCAAGACCAACGCAAGAACCCGTAAAGGTCCCCGCAAGACTATGGCCAACAAGAAGAAGTAAGGAGGGCGATTCACTATGGCAGTTAAAACAGGTAAAAAGACTCCTATCCGCCGTCGCCGCGAAAGAAAGAACATCGAAAAAGGCTCGGCTCATATCCAGTCTACTTTTAACAACACTATCGTAACTATATCCGACACACAGGGCAACGCCGTATCATGGGCGTCCGCGGGCGAGCTTGGCTTCCGCGGCTCCCGTAAGTCCACTCCCTTCGCCGCACAGAGCGCTGCTGAGACAGCCGCCAAGGCTGCGATGGAGCATGGCATGAAGAGCGTTGAGGTCTTTGTCAAGGGCCCCGGCCAGGGTCGTGAGGCGGCTATCCGCGCGCTGCAGACCGCAGGTCTTGAGGTTACCATGATCAAAGACGTTACCCCGATTCCCCACAACGGATGCCGTCCTCCCAAGAGAAGACGTGTATAAAAGATTAAGGAGGATATAGATTATGGCTAAGAATTCACAGCCGATTGCCAAGCGCTGCAGAGCGCTGGGCATTTCCCCCGCTGTTATGGGTTACTCCAAAAAGTCATCCAACCGTAACCCCGGCGGTAAAATGAGAAGAAAGCAGAGCGAATACGGCGTTCAGCTGACTGAGAAGCAGAAGGTCAAGTTCATCTACGGCATTCTTGAAAAGCAGTTCAGAATGTACTATGAAAAGGCGGAGAAGATGGAAGGTAAGACAGGTGAAAACCTCCTTTCTCTGGCAGAGCGCAGACTGGACAACGTTGTTTTCCGTCTCGGCTTTGCCGCTACCCGCCGCGAGGCGCGTCAGCTCACCAACCACGCTCACTTCACCGTTAACGGCAAGAAGGTCAACATCCCTTCTTATATCGTGAAGGTCGGCGACGTGATCGCGATCAGCGACAAGTCCAAGGACACCAACAGATTCAAGGCTCTGCTCGAAGGCGAAGCGACTGCTCTCACTCCCAAGTGGCTTGAGAAAAACGACAAGCTCAGCGGTAAGGTCATCGCGCTGCCCCAGCGTGACGATATCGACTATCCGGTCGAGGAACACCTCATCGTCGAGTTGTACTCCAAGTAATACGCCGATCGGATCCTGTCCGATCTACGCGCCCGTTTTTTGCGGGCAGCGCAGGCAGATCGCCCGATCCGCTTTGCGCATGAATAATTAAAGGAGGAATTCGCCAATGATAGAGATCGAAAAACCCAGAATTGATACGGAAGAATTATCATCCGACGGCAAGTACGGCAGATTTGTGGTGGAACCCCTCGAGCGCGGCTTCGGCAATACGCTCGGCAATTCCCTGCGCCGTGTACTGCTCTCTTCCTTAGAGGGCGTCGCCGTAACATCAATTAAAATAAATGGAGTAAATCATGAGTTCTCTACGATCCCCGGCGTCAAGGAAGACGTCACCGAGATCGTCCTGAACATGAAGAGCCTGGTAGCGAAACTCCACTCCAACGGTCCCAAGATCGTTGAGATCTCCGTAGAAGGCCCCTGTGAGGTCACCGCGGAGAGCATCAAGTGTGACAGCGAGGTAGAGATCCTCAACCCGGATCTGCACATCGCAACTCTGACCAACGGCGCTACGCTGAGCATGGAGATCACGCTTGACAGGGGCAGAGGTTATGTCCCCGCCGAGAAAAACAAGCTCATCGCGGGCAACGAGATCATCGGCGTTCTGCCGGTAGACTCGATCTACACCCCTGTTCTGAAGGTCAACTATACGGTAGACAACACCCGTGTCGGCCAGATCACCGACTACGACAAGCTCACCCTCAGCGTTTGGACAAACGGCGTCCTCAACGCGCAGGAGGCGGTATCGCTTGCCGCAAAGGTTCTGTGCGAGCATCTCAACCTCTTTGTGAACCTCTCCGACAGAGGCTATAACACCGAGATCATGGTTGAGAAGGACGACAAGGGCAAGGAGAAGGTGCTCGAGATGACCATCGAAGAGCTCGACCTCTCCGTCCGTTCGTTCAACTGCTTAAAGCGCGCGGGCATCAACACCGTTGAGGACCTCATCTCCAAGTCTGAGGAAGACATGATGAAGGTACGCAACCTCGGTCGTAAATCACTCGAAGAGGTTGTTTTCAAGCTCGATACACTGGGCTTCAGTCTTCGTAAAGAGGACGAGTAATCGGAAGCGCCGAGCCGCGTAGCCGCGTCCTCATGGACTCCATTCATTGGAAATAGTCTTGAAAGCCTATTTCCGTATCATTTCGTCATTCGTCCTTTCCCCACAACGCAGGGGCGTTGCGGGGACCCCGATAGACGACGGACGAGTAGTAGGAGTTATATGAGGATCAGCGAAGCGGAACGAGGCGTGACAATCGAAGCGCAGGATAATCAAGCGTGACACTGATATAAGAAGATAAACCCGAAAGGAGTGAAGAATCATGCCGGGTACTAGAAAACTGGGTAGAGCTACTGACGCGCGTCTCGCTATGCTCAGAGCTCTCGTAACATTCTTGCTTGAGAATGGCAAGATCGAAACGACTGTTACTCGCGCAAAGGAGGTCGCTTCTCTGACCGAGAAGATGATCACCGTCGCGAAGAAAGATACGCTCGCAAACAAAAGACAGGTCATGGCGTTCATCACAAAAGAGGATGTCGCTACCAAACTGTTCAAGGAGATCGCTCCCAAGTACGCTGACCGCAACGGCGGCTACACCCGCATCACCAAGATCGGCCCTCGCCGCGGCGACGCAGCCGAGATGGCGATCATCGAGCTGATCTGATCACAGCTATCGAATAAGGATCACGCCTCATCGAAAGATGGGGCGTTTTTCATATTGAAGTTGGTAGCTGTAGGGAAGACCGGTTTAATTAGGAATTAGGAATGAGGAATTAGGAATTATTGTGGGAACGTAGGATAGAATCCGTAGGGACGACCATTGGTCGTCCGAAACCCTGCTGTAACATCGACGCAAGCGGACGAGCAGTGCTCGTCCCTACGACAAACGTCGGATAGAATCCGTAGGGGTCGGCGCCCCGACGACCCGCAACCCTTCCGATAGATGCCGTTCACCTGCGAAGCAAATCAAACATTTACTGTAGGGCAGAATGACGGGCGTTGATGGTATCGAAAGCGTTGGACAGGAAACAAACGATCTGTCTTGTTGAAAATCAATATTGATTTTCAATCGGGAGCAGCAAGCCACTCCCCTACAATTTACCCCTTAACATCAACCTCAGCGGACGGTCATTGACCGTCCCTGCGATATCAACGTCGAATCCCACCCTCGGTGACGCTCATGACGCTGTTTTTAGCGTCAACCGGTGACGCTGTTTTTAGCGTCCGGAGCGTCCACCAACCTCAAAACTACCAACCACCAACTAAAGTTGCATAAAACTATGCAACTTTTCCTCCGATCCCGTCATAGGTGAAATCTGTTTTACGGAGGTAACCTATGAAAAAACCAAAAGGCTTCTTTACCTATTTCCATCTCTGCACCGTGATCGAAAAGCTCTCCGACGCGCAGGCGGGGCGCCTATACAAGGCGCTGATGCGCTACGGCGACACCGGCGAGATGACGGACTTCTCGGATGATCTCGCGTGCGACATGGCGTACACCCTCATGCGCGGCGAGATCGACGTCAACTTTGAGCGGTACAACGAGATCTGCGAGAGGCGCAGCGAGGCAGGCAAGAAAGGCGGTCGTCCGAAAAAGCAGGAGGAAAAACCAAATTAAAGCATTTGCTTTTTTAAAAAGCTAAGATAAAGACAATGCAAAGAGAAAGAAAAAGATAATGGAATGAAATGGAATGGGAATGATAAAGAAAAGACAACGCCCTGCGCCTTTTCCACATATCCACATACCGTGACATCCTTCTCCCCATACCGTGACGATTGACGAAAGACGATGTCGTTTGGGACGATCGTCAGTTCGTCAGGATCGTCAGCTCAGCTTACGAAACCGTAAGTCGATCAAAAAATGTTCACATAAAGTTCTTTATTTTTTGTCGAGATGTGCTATAATAGAGCTATAATGGGTAGCTATGTACTATGTGCGTACCATATATAGTAGTCAGGCGCCCTGATCCGATGAACGAGGTGTTGCAGATGTTGATATACGATATTTCGCGCGAGATCCTGTCCGCGAAGATCTACGAGGGCGATCCCAGACCCTCTGTGCGGTGGCTCAAGAAGATCGACGACGGCGCGATGTACAACCTCTCGACCGTCAGCCTTTGCAACCATACCGCCACCCATATCGACGCGCCGCTGCATTTTGACGACGAGGGCAAGGACATCACCGGTCTGCGGCTGTCGCAGTTCTACGGAAAATGCACGGTCGTCACGATCGAGGGAGTGCTCACCGGCGAGGACATGGAACGCCTCTTGCCGCACTGTGAGCGCAGGCTGATCCTCCATTCGTCGGGCAACGCCTTTCTGTCCGTATCCGCGGCGCGGGTGATCGCCGACAGCAACCTGCTGCTGATCGGCACGGACGCGCTATCTATCGCGCCGCCGTTCGATGAATATATGCCCCATCTGGAGCTTGCGCGCGCGGGCATCGCCGTGCTGGAGGGCTTGTACCTCGAGGGCGTAGAGGACGGCACCTACACGCTGTCCGCCTTTCCGCTGAAGATCAGCGGCGTCGAAGCGGCGCCCTGCAGAGCGATCCTCATCGGCGAGACAAAAGGAATTTAGTCGCAAGATCTAAGATCTAAGTACAAAGATCTAAGTTCCAAGATCCAAGATCTAACAACTTACAACTTGGATCTAACAACTAACAACTACTCCAAGGAGTACCGATATGAAAAAACTGCTTGCCGTTATTCTGACGGCGCTATTACTGTCGGCGACCTGTATGTTGCTGACAGGCTGTGATTCGCCCAAGGTGCGGGTCGAATCCGTGATGACGATCAATAAAGACTTCAAGGGCTCGCGGACGATCACGGTCGTCTATCCGCTGAACGCCGCGATCGACGCGGTCAAGGACGATATCCTTGAAGAGAACCCCGTCCCCAACGTCGAGGGCGCGAAGTTCTCCTATCTCGGCGCGACCGAGGACGGCTACACCTTCGAGCTGAAGCTCACCTTCGACAACCTCTCCGCGTATGAGGAACAGGTCGGCGCGGTCATCGGCCGTGACGCGAACGCTGTCCTCGCCCGCAAAAGCTCCGTGATGTTTGAGGGCACGCGGATGCAGGAGGACTTTGATCTGAGCGAGCTTGTCGGCTGGATCGAGCGCGATACCAAGGCGACCGAATCCACCAAGGACTATACCTTCGAATACCCCGTCAACAAGGTGACCGTCGAGAAGGACACCTTTGATACCGGCTCCACCGTCAGGATCAACGAGGGCACGGGCATCCCGATCAGCTCCGTAGAGATCAAGACCTACAACGAGAGGATCAGCCTGCTGAGCCGCCTGTTCGACCGCAGCTTTGTCTTTGCGATCCCCGCGGATACCTACTCCGAGCAGAGCCGCAGGATCAACGAATACTTTGAAGAGATCGCCGGCGAAAACGCGAGCTTCTCCGATACCCACGAGGGCAACAACGTCCTGTATACCGTCACCTTTGAGGGACTGAGCCTGAGCGATCTGGAGACCACCACCGCCGCGATGCTGGACAGCGACGGCGTGAGCGTCTTTTACGGCGACAAGGATAACCGGCTTTCGACCCCGCTGTATGAGGGTCGCGTGCTGGAGGAGACCCTCGATACCCTTTCCTTCATCGGAAAGGATGACGCGCCTCCCGCGCTGAAATACACCTACTCGCTCCAGACCAACTCCGTCAAGGGCGAGGGCGCGATCTACAAGGACGGAAGCTGGCAGGACGCCGGCACATGGGATGACGGCGCCTATCGCCTGACCGACGACTCCGGTCTGACCCACCTGAGGATCTACGACGGCAGACAGTACGTCATCAAGGGCGTGCGCTTTGATCTGAAGAGCCTCGGCG
>OMTA01000204.1 GCA_900313895.1 uncultured Eubacteriales bacterium
TTGTCGAAAAGAAAGAATACATCACCAAGCTGATCCGCGTGGAGGAGGAGAATTTCTCCAAGACCATCGATCAGGGTCTGGCGATGCTTGAGAATATCATCAATCAGCAGGAGATCAGCACCCTCTCCGGTGAGGACGCCTTCAAGCTCAACGACACCTTCGGCTTCCCGATCGACCTGACCCGCGAGATCCTCGAGGAAAAGGGTATCGCCGTCGACGTCGAGCGTTTCCGTGAGCTGATGCTGATCCAGAAACAGCGCTCCCGTAAAGCGCGCAAGAATGCCGGCGCTGACGCGTGGATTTCCGACAGCGTTGATCTGACCGATATCCCCGCGACCGAATTCGTCGGTTATACTCAGGACGAGTGCGAGGCAAAGGTGCTTGCGATCGTCAAGGACGGCGAACGCGTCGATCACGCGCAGGAGGGCGACACCGTCGTCGTTGTCCTTGATAAAACCGCGCTGTATGCCGAAAGCGGCGGTCAGGTAGCCGATACCGGCGTGATCATCGCGGGCGGCTGTTCGATCGATGTGGACGACGTTAAAAAAGATCCCTCCGGTATTTATATGCACGGCTGTGTGGTCACGACCGGTACCGTCGCCGTCGGCGATACCGTCACCGCGAAGATTGATACCGAGCGCAGACATGAGATCATGCGCAACCATACCGCGGCGCACCTGCTGCAGGCGGCTTTGAGAGAGGTTCTCGGCACCCATGTTCAGCAGGCTGGTCAGCTGGTCAACGAGGATGAAGTCCGCTTTGACTTCACGCACTTCTCGGCACTCTCTGCGCAGGAGCTGATCGACGTCGAAAAGCGCGTCAATGATATCATCCTCGAGGGCATCCCGGTCACCTGTACCGAGATGAGTATTGGGGAAGCGAAGAAGAAAGGCGCGATGGCGCTCTTCGGCGAGAAGTACGGCGACGTCGTACGCGTTGTTGAGGCAGGCGATTTCTCCAAGGAATTCTGCGGCGGTACCCATGTGGATAACACCGCGAAGGTCGGTCTCTTCAAGATCCGTCAGGAAGGCTCCGTTGCGGCGGGCGTTCGCAGGATCGAGGCTGTCACCGGTCACAACGTCATCAATTATCTGAGCAACATCATCCTGTCTGTCGGCAAGGCGGCAGAGGCGCTGCATATCAACAATCCGCTGGAGATCGTCGAAGGCTCTATCCGTATGGCGGAACGTCTGAAAGAGGCGGAGCGAGAGATCGAACAGCTCAAGGAAAAGATGGCGGCGGATGACGTCAACAACATCATCGATAATGCCGAGAAGGTCGGCGATACGATGATCCTTACCGCGATGTATAACGGTATGTCCGCCGATATGCTCCGCAAGATCTGCGAGAGCGTCAAGGATGCTGTCGAGGACGCGGTAGGCGTCGTAGCCGGCGTGAGCAACGGCAAGCTCGCCTTCTGCTGCGTCTGCACCAAGGCGGCGATCGCAAAAGGTCTCAAAGCCGGTAACATCGTCCGCGAGGTCGCTAAGATCGCTGGCGGTAACGGCGGCGGAAAGCCCGAGATCGCGATGGCGGGCGGCAAGGATATCACCAAAGCCGACGAAGCGCTCTACGCTGTCAAGGGTATCGTAGAATCGATGCTGTAATATCGTAATTATCAACAAAGTCCGAGTGCGCTTTTTGTGCATTCGGACTTTTTTCTTTTTGTTGCTGTTTGCCGCAATATATGATAGTATCATGATATAAGATTCTTTTTGAATAATTTTTCCCTTCGATGCAACAAAACGCCCTCTTTATACGTTATATTAATAGAAGGATCATTCAGATGTTGATCAAGGAGGAATGAAAGATGAAAGGAAAACGATTCATCCGCGTTTTATCTGTTATGTTGGTGCTGCTGATAATGCTTCCTGTTTTTTCAATGGTTCCCGTATGCGGCGCTGAGGATCTGGAAAAATCCGATGATCCCGGTCATGTGATCTATTTCAACGCCAAGGTTTCCGGCTGGAGCGGCTATTCGCTGATCATGGTATACTGCTTTTGCTACGAGACCGGCGATGACCTGATCCAATGGGGCGCTAAGAGGAAGGGCGGTATGACCGATATGGGCAACGGTATCTGGTCGTATGACTTCGACGCGAAAGGGATCGCGTTGGATGACGAAGAGCAGTATAGCCTTACCTTCCAGACGGATAACGGATATCAGACACATGAGCTGCTCTTTGATACTACTTGCTTCGGCGATACGGTGATACCGGACGACGCGAAAGAGGTAGAGGTATACTACGATATTAACAAACGTGCGATCTTTGCGTATTGGCAGAGTGGCAAGCTCGGCCCTGTTATGTATATCACCGGCTTCAGACACAATACCTTCGATGTTAGTCCCGCCTATACGACGCCGTATCAGATGTTTGTTGACTTCCTTGCTGATGACGGAAAGACGAGCTTAAGGACGGCGTTACGTTTTTGCAACGGCAAAACTGCACAGGAGCTCATCGACGAGACCGCCCGCGATCTGAATCTGTCTCGTGATGAAGTCAAAAGCGCGATCGAGGCAGCGAAAGAAAAGGGTCAGGATTGGTCTGAGGAGTGGGATTATCGGAAATCCTCAGCGCTTTGGCGCGGCGACTATGACGACGATCATGAGATCACTATCATGGATGCGACCCGCGTGCAGAATCTGGTTGCTGAAACTGTCCAAAGACCGTCCCCGGCTTTTTTGAAAGCTATCGATGCGGACGGCGACGGTGTGCTGACCATCATGGACGCGACCCGTATCCAGAATGTCGTTGCTTGGTTGATGACGATGGAAGGAAAGATACTGTCGGAGCATGGGGCAGATGGCGCGGCTGATTCTAAATAATATGATTAATAAAACAAGAAACCCCTGAGTCAGCCTCAGGGGTTTTAGTTGTGTTAAATTATACCGCTCTTGTTACCTTACCTGAACGTAAGCAACGGGTGCAAGCGTGTACTCTTTTAGGAGTGCCGT
Source organism: uncultured Eubacteriales bacterium (assembly GCA_900313895.1). GTDB lineage: Bacteria > Bacillota > Clostridia > Oscillospirales > Acutalibacteraceae > Ruminococcoides. The sequence continues at coordinate 2,957 of OMTA01000204.1, forward strand.
CAACAATAGCCTTTACTCTCTGTACGTTGGGCTTGAAGGTTCTGTTTGAACGTCTGTGTGAGTGAGAGACCTTGATGCCGAATTTAACATCCTTGCCGCAAAAATCACATTTTGCCATGCTTGTACACCTCCTTATATTTAGTGATACATACGTTAACTCGTTTATAATAACAGAAAAGTTTATAAAATGCAAGCCTTTTTTGAAAAAATAATTCTGTTGATGAGAATATCTTGCTATTTCTGTTCTTTTATAGTATAATATACTCTGTATTTGTATGTGCTTTCCTGTATCGTGTTCCGGGCAGGGGGCGGTATTCGATCATGATGTAAGGTGATTCTTGTATGTTGATGAGTTTGATGCGCGGACAGTTGGA
>OMTA01000203.1:0-3379 GCA_900313895.1 uncultured Eubacteriales bacterium
TTCTTTCGTGTAGAAAGACCTACAGTACATTTTATGATTAGCTGAGGAATATGTGTCGGGATAAATATATCTTGATTTCCCTTGCTTTTTACGGCTGAAACGGGTATGATAGATGCGGTGATAATATGATTATTGATACGCACGTACATATCGGACAGTGCATCGGCTTTGATATGCGTCCCGAGTTTGTCTTGTATTCGATGGAAAAGTATCATATCGACTTCTCGTTGGTATCCGACGGCGAGGCGGCAGAGTTTGACCATCAGGGCAGACCGATTCCTGCGGAGCTTCAGAAATCGCAGAATCAGGTGTTCAGGGATACGCTGCGCTTCGCGCGAGAGAATCCGGATAAAATCGGCGCTGTACCCTGGCTGAAATGCTATTCCGAGCTTCCCGATGACGAATTCAAGAGCCTGCTCAAAGAAAACAGGGATATCGTCTATGCGTTCAAGCTGCATCCGTTCCATTCTTTTGTTGCGCCGGATGACGAACGCATGGAGCCTGTCTATCGGCTTGCGGCGGAGTATGCGCTTCCGATCGTATCGCATACCGGAGGGCGCGAGGAAGCGCGCTCGATTCATCTGTATCATGCGGCGAAAAAGCATCCGGAGCTTGACTTTGTCATGGTACACATGGATCTCGGCACGGATAACAGCGAGGCGATCGAGCTGCTCGGAAAGCTGCCGAATCTATACGGCGATACCACATGGGTTCCGATCGAAAGTACGCTCAAAGCGATTGAAAGATGGGGGAGTGAGAAGATCCTGTTCGGATCGGATAACCCTATCGACGGAAAAGATACCTATCTGGATAACGGAAAAGGTGAGAGATCGCTGTATCAGGCGTATTTCAACGAGTTTCGGGAGATGATCTCGCCGCGGGATTATGAAAATATCATGTATCGGAACGCGCAAAAGCTGTTCCGCATAGAATTGAGGAAATAATGTTCAGAGAAATCAGAGAAGAGGACAGAGAGATCTATTACGACTTTGTCGATAAATTCTACCATACCGACGCGGTCAACGCGCCTGTGCCGACCATCAATTATGAAACGACCTTCAATGAGATTATGCGCTCGGATACCTATGTCAAGGGCTACATCTTTGAATACGAGGGTACAGCGTGCGGATTCGCACTTTTGTCAAAGACCTTTTCGCAGGAAGCCGGCGGACTCTCCGTCACGATAGAGGAGATCTACATTGAGCCTGCGTATCGCGGAAAAGGGCTGGGAACAGCTTTCTTTACGTTCATCAAAAAGGAGATCCCCGCGATGCGTTTTCGTCTTGAGGTCGAGGATTATAACGTCGGCGCGAAACGGCTGTACGAACGCATGGGGTTTGAAATGCTGCCGTATCTGCAAATGGTCATTGATAAACAACGTCAGCACGAATCATAATATGAACCCTGTGTGTTCATAATTTGTTCACATTTTGTTAATGATTATTTCATCACAGTGTCAGGCTGTATTCACTTTACAGGGATAATCTATAGATGTACTCAAGAGAGTGCCTGAAAAAAAGGAAACCAAATTACAAGGAGGAAACCATTATGAGTGATGAATTCTTCGACAAGATCAATGATTATAACAATCGACCGCAAAATACTGAACCGACAGCGGATGATTCCATTTCTTATAATCCCTATACACAACAGCCGGCAACACCCTATCAAGAGCCGATGACACAACCGGTGAATCCGTTCGATCGTCCTTCACAACAGACGGTTGAACCTGTTACGACCTTTGAGCCCGCTGTATCCAAGCCCGAACCTCGGGATACTTCCTATGTCGGAACCTATGCGGATATGTACAGACCTGCAAACGGATCATCATCGTTTACACCCTCTCCCGCAGAGTCGAAACCGGATTCTGTTTATTCTGCCAGCGACGAGGGCTCGGACGGCTACTACTATCGTTCTTTCACAAAGCATGACGAACCGGGTCGTTCTTCCGGATTACCTAAGAAAGAGAAAGAAAAGAAACAGGGGCTCGGCAAAGGCGCTATCGCGGTGCTGCTGATCATCTGCATCCTGGTTTCAGGCGCCGCGGGATTCGGCGGCAGTATCCTGGCAAGCAAGATGAATCTGACCGATCAATCGACATCGGATTCCGCTGATAGTACCAAATCCAAGAACAGCGGATCGAATAAGACATCAACTTCTTCCAAAACATCGACCTCTCCGGATCTCTCGACCGCTGAGATCACCGATATCGCGGCTCCGTCTGTTGTAGAGATCACGACTGAGGTCGTTCAGACCTCCGATTTCTACGGACAGTACATTCAGCAGGGCGCGGGCTCAGGCGTTATCATCAAGGAAGACGGTACGATCATCACCAATAACCACGTCATCGAAGGCGCTAAGGAGATCACTGTCACGCTTCGTTCCGGCGAGAGCTTTGACGCAAGACTGATCGGTACGGATGAAGAACTTGACATAGCGCTGATCAAGATCGACGCGGGTGATACCGAGTTGACGGTCGCCGAGATGGGCGATTCCGATACCTTGAACGTCGGCGATAAGAGTGTTATCATCGGTAACCCGCTGGGTACACTCGGCGGATCGGTCACAGAGGGCATCATCTCCGCGCTGGATCGTTCGATCGTCATTGACGGAAAGACCATGAACCTGATGCAGACCGATGCGGCGATCAATGCCGGTAACTCCGGCGGCGGTATGTTTAACGGACAGGGTCAGCTTGTCGGCGTAGTCGTTGCAAAGAACTATTCCGGCGAAGTCGATAATATCGGCTTTGTGATCCCGATCAACGCGGCGAAGAGCATCCTCGAAGATCTGAACGAATACGGTTATGTTCGCGGCAAAGCGGATACCGGCATGACCTTTGTCGATCTGACAAACCCGCTGTATACCTGGTATTACTTCAGAACCGGTACTCCCGGCTGCTATATCAACTCTGTCGAAAGCGGCTCCAATGCGGAAAAAGCCGGATTCAAGAAGGGCGATCGCATTATCTCCGTTGACGGTACCGAGATATCCTCGTCCTCTGATATCAAGAGCATCATTTCCGATAAATCCGTCGGTGATGAGATCAAGATCGAGATCGATCGTAACGGTCAAACCGGTACGCTGAATCTGACGCTTGAGGAAAAGATCCCCGACAGCGCTCGTAACTAAATAAACTAAGCAGGCGGTCAAATCGATCGCCTGCTTTTTCGCAAAAAAATACAGCCCTTTGAGTTGCTTCTCAAAGGGCTTTGATCTGTTATCGATTATTATTCTTCTTCGCTGAGCGCTTTCAGGATCTGATTTGCGCACATATAAACGTTACCGCCGCCGAGGGTGAGTACCAGATCGCCTTCCTCGGCATTCTCTTCGATATACTTGGTGATATCGTCAAAGGTATCGATGCAGAGGCTTCCGG
>OMTA01000203.1:3423-4663 GCA_900313895.1 uncultured Eubacteriales bacterium
TGACGGTGGTGGGCATGAGCACTCCTCCGCCGACATTCTCGGAGATGATCGCGACATCGGGGATAGAGAGCGCCTTGGCGAAATCATCGAGCAGCAGAGCGGTTCGGCTGAAGGTGTGCGGCTGGAAGATCGCCCATACCTTTTTGTAGCCCATTTCCATCGCTGCCGATAGGGAAGCGGTCAGCTCTGTGGGATGATGTGCAAAGTCGTCGGCGACCGTGATGCCTCGGGGTGAGCCGAGGATCTCAAAACGTCTGTGAACGCCGGTGAACGCGTGGAGGTTCTCTGCGATCTGTTCGGGGGTCGCGCCGAGATAATGCGCGGTTGCAGCCGCGGCAAGCGCGTTGTAGATATTGTGTCTGCCGGGAACCTTCAGCGCGATATCGCAGAGCTTTTCGCCCTTGTGCATCAGGTCGAATTCCTTATACGCGCCCTTGATATCTCTGAGGTTCGCGACATAGTAATCGTTGGTTTTGCGGAAGCCGAAGGAGATCATCGGAAGCTCAACGTCCTCGATCGCGTCCAGAACATTTTCATCGTCGCCGTTGTAGACGATCATACCGGTCGTCAGATGGCAGAACTTGTTGAAGGACTTTTTGATATTGTCGAGCGTCTTGAAGTAGTCCAGATGATCCGCGTCGATGTTGAGGATGACGGAAATATACGGATTCAGCTCAAGGAAGGTATCGACATATTCGCACGCCTCACATACGATGATATCGCTCTGACCGACATAGCTGTTGCCGCCGATAAAGGGCAGCTTGCCGCCGATGATCGCAGAGGGATCAAAGCCCGAGCCGATCAAAAGCTGGCTGAGCATAGCGGTGGTAGTGGTCTTTCCGTGAGTACCGGAGATCGCGATGCTTCTCTTGTATCTGCGGGTGACGATACCGAGCATGACGCTGCGCTCAAGGCAGGTGATGCCTTTTTCTCTGGCAGCGACCAGCTCCGGGTTATCCTGCTTGACCGCTGCTGTATAGACGACCAGCTCCGCGCCCTCGATATTCTCCGCGCGATGACCCATGTATACCTTGATGCCGTAGCCCTTGATCCTCTCGAGCGTATCGCTTTCGTTACAGTCGGAACCGGTCAGCTCAAAGCCTTCGCTGTGCATGATCTCTGCGAGCGGGCACATACCCGAGCCGCCGATGCCGATAAAGTGGATTCTTTTGATTGTATCTAAAAGATGATCGTATTTCATAGTATTCCCCTTATGTAGCTTGTGATTTTTCCCCGTCGG
>OMTA01000202.1 GCA_900313895.1 uncultured Eubacteriales bacterium
CACCCGTAGGGACGAGCAGTGCTCGTCCGCAACCTATCTGCTAAACCCCATCCTCCCGCGAAGCATATCAAACTACCAACTATCACAACAAGGAGCACCGCTATGACAACTCAGGAATTACTCAAAAAAGCCAAAGCCGCAAAAACCGCGCTGAGCAACTATACCGTCGCCGATATCGACCGCGCCCTGACCGCGATGGCAGACGCGCTGGTCGCCGACTGTGACGCGATCCTTACCGAGAACGCCGCCGATATCGAAGCCTCCAAAGGCGTCATCAGCGACGTCATGATCGACCGTTTATCCCTTTCCCCCGAGCGTATCGAAGGCATGGCGCAGGGCATCCGTGATGTCGTCAAGCTCCCTTCCCCTGTCGGCAAGGTGCTCAACCGCGTCGAGCGACCCGGCGGATTGGTGATCGAAAAAACCTCCGTCGCCCTCGGCGTCGTCGCGATCATCTACGAAAGCCGTCCCAACGTCACCTCCGACGCCGCCGCCCTCGCGCTCAAGAGCGGAAACGTCTGTGTTCTCCGCTGCGGAAAAGAAGCCCATCGCAGCGCCGCGGCGATTGTCAAAGCCCTTCAAAAAGGACTGACGTCCGCCGGACTTCCCGAAGATTTCGTCCTTCTCGTTGAGGATACGACCCGCCAAAGCGCCAACGAGCTGATGACCGCCGACGGCTATGTCGATCTGCTGATCCCGCGCGGCGGCCCCGGGCTGATCAACGCCTGCGTCAAAAACGCGATCGTGCCCTGCATCCAGACCGGAACCGGCATCTGTCACATCTATGTCGATTCCTCTGCCGATCCCGACATGGCGCTGAATATCATCGAAAACGCAAAGACCTCCCGACCCTCCGTCTGCAACGCCGAGGAGGTACTTGTTGTCGCGCGCGATATCGCCCCCTCGTTCCTGCCCCGATTAAAGGAACGCCTCGTCGATGACCGCTCCGAAAACCCCGTCGAGCTGCGCCTTGATCCCGAGGCGCAAAAGATCATCGACGGCACCCCTGCCGGCGAGAACGACTTCGATACCGAGTTCCTCGATTATATCCTCGCCGTCAAGATCGTCGCCGACGTTGACGAAGCCATCGCCCATATCAACCGCCATTCCACCGGCCACAGCGAGGCGATCGTCACCTCCGATACGACGTCTGCGGAAAAATTCACCCGCGGCATCGATTCCTCCTCCGTCTATGTCAACGCCTCCACCCGCTTCACCGACGGCGGCGAGTTCGGACTCGGCTGCGAGATGGGCATCTCCACCCAGAAGCTCCACGCCCGCGGCCCGATGGGGCTCGAGGAGCTGAACACCTATAAATACATCATCCGCGGCAACGGCAACATCAGATAATCATTTACCTATTAACGGTATCACAGCGGATGAGCAGTGCTCATTCCTACTAAAATGAGGTGATCATATGTACACATTCGGATTCATCGGCACAGGCAACATGGGCGGAGCGTTGGCAAAAGCCGCCTCCAAATCCACCAAAAACCTCCTGCTCGCCGACCATTTTTCTGAAAAAGCAGAAGCCTTAGCCGCTGCGCTCGGCTGCGACTGCGCCGACAATATCGCGGTCGTCAAGAGCTGCCGCTATGTCTTTCTCGGCGTCAAGCCCCAGATGATGGCGGATATGCTGACGTCGGTACGCGACGCGCTATGCTGCCGCGACGATCTTATCCTCGTCACCATGGCGGCGGGACTGTCGATCGACACCATTCGCACCCTCTCGGGCGGCATCCGAAAGATCATCCGCATCATGCCCAACACCCCGGTCGAGGTAGGGGAGGGCGAGATCCTCTATACCCCCTCCGACGCCGTGACCGAGGACGAGCTGAATGAATTTCTGACCATCATGCAGCACGCGGGCAAGCTCACGCCTATCCCCGAGAGCCTGATGGATGCGGGATGTTCCCTGTCCGGCTGCGGGCCCGCGTTCGTATTCAAATTCATCCGCGCGCTGGCACAGGGCGGCGTCAACGCCGGCATCGACGAACCTACCGCTCTGGAGCTTGCCGCCCAGACCGTCATCGGCGCGGCAAAGCTGCTCACCGAAAGCCCTCTCGATCCCGCCACGCTGATCAAAAACGTCTGTTCCCCGGGCGGCAGCACCATCGAAGGCGTCAAATCTCTCGACGCCGACGATTTCGAGACGATCGTCACAAAAGCGATCGCCGCGTCCTACAAACGCAATCAGGAGTTGGGTCAATCATGAGTGAGACCGGTCTTGTCCTCGAAGGCGGCGCGATGCGCGGGCTCTTCACGATGGGCGTGCTGGATACCTTTTTAAAGAATAATATCATCATCCCCCATGTGGTAGGCGTCTCGGCGGGCGCGGCATTCGGCTGCAATTACAAATCCCGCCAGATCGGACGCGTCCTGCGCTACAACCTCCGCTATTGTCGCGACAGCCGCTATTGCTCCATCCTCTCGCTGCTGCGCACCGGCGACCTTTTCGGCGCGGAGTTCTGCTACAAGACCCTGCCCTTCGAGCTGGACCCCTTCGATTGCCTGACCTACGATACCACCTCGATGGATTTCTGGGTCGTCTGCACGGATGTTCTGACCGGCAAGCCCGTCTACCATCCCATCAACCGCGTCGACGATACCTGCATGGATTGGATCCGCGCCTCGGCGAGTATGCCGATGGTGTCGCGACCCGTGACCATCGACGGCAAAACCATGCTTGACGGCGGCATGAGCGATTCCATCCCCCTGAAATTCATGACCGATCGGGGCATCACCAAAAACGTCGTCATCCTGACCCAGCCGCGCGATTATGTCAAAAAGCCGGCGAATCCCCTGCCGTTGAAGCTGTTTCTGCGCAAGTACCCCGCGATGATCGAGGCGATGGAGAACCGCCACACCATGTACGCGTTCGAACAGGCGTATGTGGCAGAACAGGAAAAGCAAGGCAACGCCTTTGTCATCTGTCCCGAAAAGCCGCTGAATATCTCGCGCACCGAGCACGACCGCGACCGTATCCAAGCGACCTACGACGAGGGTGTCCGTATCGCGGAAAAGCTCCTTCCCGACCTGAAAGCTTTTCTGAAAGACGCTTCAAATAATGAGGAATTATGATAGTGAGGAGTTAGAAGTGAGGAGTGAGGAATTATTGTAGGGACGAGCAGTGTTCGTCCGCCAACCCCTCCACCAAATCTCTCTTTCCCGCGAAGCAAATCAACCCCACCCGTAGGGACGAGCAATGCTCGTCCGTAACCTATCTGCTAAATCCCATCCTCCCGCGAAGCATATCAAACGCTTGCCGTAGGGGACGGCGCCTCGACGTCCCGCTAGCGCCGCAGGCAGTATTCTTGTAGGGGAGGGCCTTGGTCCTCCCGAAAACCTATCCACCAAATCTCTCTTTCCCGCGAAGCAAATAGGGACGAGCAATGCTCGTCCGTCAACCTTTCCTCCAAATCCCTCTTTCCGCGAAGCATATCTATAAAACCAAATAACCCATCCTATAACAAACGGACTGCCCTTTCGGACAGTCCGTTTGCTGTTGGATACAAATGAAGAAGGTTTATGAAAAAGTCTGTTATCTGTCAATTCGATTTCGAGTCGGGCTTATCGGGAGGGGTACCGTGATCGGAACCGCCGCCCTCGCCGGGCTTATCGGGCGCGCCGCCGCTGTTGCCGGTCGATACGACCGCGATCTTTTCGCCGGTGGATGCCGTACCCGCGGTGTATTCCTTGCCATTCACATAGAGCTTGTGACCGTTGAGATCGATGCTGTCCGCGTCACAAGTCAGCGAGGTGATGTAGCTGTCCGCCGTGAGCACCCATTTCGATCCGCCGCTTATCTCGACATAGACCTCGCCCGCCTGAGAGCTGCTGTTGATCGCGCCGTTCATGGTCGAGCCATCCTGCAGATACAGGTTCAGGTTCGATACATCGTCCACGATCATATCGCCGTTGATCTCCTGCTTGGTCGCGTATAGGCTGACCTGACCGCCGTTGCTGCCCTCGCTGCCCCAGCCTGCCGCAGCAGCTCTGAGGAAAACGCCGTCCTTGTCATTGTTAACGATCTTCGCGCCGCTGAGCTTGATCTCGGTCGCCGTATTGTTGACAAAGAAGACGTCGCCGTTTTCGTTAGTCAGCGTACCGCCGTCCATCGTGAAGGACGAGGTGCCCTCCGCCGCGTCGCCGGACATACTCTGATAGATCATAACCGCCTGATACCATTCGCTCTTATCGCTGTTTTTCGTGTTATTATCCGCGTTGAGGGTGACGTTTTTCAGCGTAACGCTGTTCTTGCCCTCGACGACCACGCCCTGCGAGGCGGTGGACGTCATATCCGCGTTGCTGACGGTGATATCCGCGGTCGAGTAGATGACCGGAG
>OMTA01000201.1 GCA_900313895.1 uncultured Eubacteriales bacterium
ACGATGAAGATCATAAACAGGACGAATCCAAGCAAGCCGGCGCTGATGATGATCATGATATAGCCGTTGTGGAAATCCGTGATGTACGGCGCAAAGATACCGTATTTATCAGAGAATTTCACGCCCTTTCGGAACATCGTCTCGCCGATCTCAAAGATATTACCTCTGCCGACGCCGGTAAGGGGACTGACGGTAAACATCTGGCTTGCCTGTTTCCAAAGCGTAAAGCGGCCGGAATCGACATTGGTATTTTTATGCTCAAAGGTGACGACCTTTTCGTCAGTCGGCTCCTCCTGTTCCATCACATGAACGGTAGACGTCATACGCACGACCTCGGAAAAACCGAGCTGAACGATATGCCGCACAAATAAAAGCGATGTGACGATGAATACGCCCGCCAGCAACGCGGCTGTCGCTCTTTTGATCGCCTTGCCGACATTGATCTCGTCATCTCTGTTGAATATCTTATAGACGCAGAAAACGACCGCGTAGCCGACCGCGAACACCATAGACGCGTTCGAGTCGCACAGCAAGAGCGAGATCGCATTAACGGTCACACAGGAGCCGATCCAGATACGGCTGACTCTTTTGCGACCGGAGATCTCGATAAAATCCTTCTTTGTCAGCGCGTGACAGCAGAAGATAGCGAATACAGAGATATAGCCCAGGTAGTTTGGATTCATATACATACCGGTAAAGCGGTTCTCAAAGATGATAAATCCGATATGAAAGACCTCGACCTTGATGCCCGCCATCAGGCACGCCAGTCCGATGACGCCTAAGACAGTGGTCGCATAAACCATAAAGCTGCAAACGGAATAGAACTCGCGTCGGAAGTTGAGATGCTTTTCCGTATGGACACTGTAAAAAATAAAGAAGCAGATCGCGATATGCAGCAGCATGATCACGTTATAGGCATTGGTCAAAAAATGACTGCTGATATGGAAGACCAGCGTGAACATAGAGGCGATCAAAAACAGGATCAACCAGAAACCGTATCGGGTTTTCAGTGCGGTATGCTTTTTGATCTCATTATAGATCACCAAAAACGAACCCCATACAAATGTCACCGCCAATCCGATATACGCGGGAACCATCAGCAGGGTGATATTGCAGAAAAAGAGGCAAATGATATAACTGCGTCTGAACAGCGAGGTATCCAGAACGGCCGCCTTGAAACGACTCATCACAATACTCCTTGCGCCGAACTCAATCGGCTGACTTAAAAGACATTTTTTACGGTTGAGAACATCAGCTTGACGTCCCCGAAAAAGCTGAAATCGGAAAGATACTCCAGATTATACTTCATCTTTTCCGGCAAAATCTGTTCGATGTAAACGCGATCGACGTCATTGGGATCGCTGATACTTCCGATGATCTCGTCCTCATCCTTATAGCGAATGGACGCGAGCGAGGTGATGCCTGCGGGCATCAGAAGCGTCGCCATCATCTCAGGCTCATATCGTTCAACAAACCGCACCACCTCGGGGCGGGTTCCGACAAAGCTCATCTTTCCGCTGAGCACATGAAAGATCTGCGGCAGCTCGTCAAGGCGAAACTTTCTCAGCTTCGCGCCGACCTTGGTGACGCGCGCGTCATTTGCAGAGGTAACAAGCGCGCCGGCTTTATCCGCGCCGACCGTCATCGTGCGGAACTTCAGGATCATAAACCGCCTGTTATAGGTCGTCACACGCTCCTGGCGATAAAAGACGGGGCCTTTTGACGTCGTCTTAACGACCAGCGCGATGATCGCCATCGGCAGGATCAGGATGATCAGCATGATCAGCGCGAGCAGGATATCCGTCAGTCGCTTGAAGAAAATACTTGCCCGCTTTTTTGCCAGTATATCATAATATTTACGCACCGAATCGTTCTGCAATTCGGGCGGTAATTTTTCAAAGGATCTCAGAAACATAGCCCCTCCGGGCAAGGGACTTTTCAGCAAGCCCTATGCCACCAGTATATATTCTTTTAGATTATACAATATATGAGCGATTTTTTCAAGTTTTTCTCAAAAATAGCAGGCAGAAAAATGAAAACCGACAAGCGTTCCCGATCCGTTTTCAAAAAAGAAGAAATGGAAACGGCAACTAATCAAGATCGGCATCGTCCGATATCTCCATCCTTTGAAACGATCAGGATAATAATAAACCAAAATAATTTGCATACACTTAAAATAAGCTAATTTTTGCTATTGACTTCACCTGTTAATGATAGTAAAATAAAGATAGTAAATCAAAGGAGTTATGAATGGATAACGAATTCAAACCCGATCTTATCACCCTGATCGACGATCAGAACGTGGAACACAATTTTGAGATCCTCGACACCATCGAAAACGAAAAAGGCGTTTTCTATGCGCTCTACCCCGTCTTTGACAATGCGGAGGAAGCGGTAGAGGATTCCGGCGAGTATTACATCATGGAAGTCATCGAAGAGGACGGCGAGGAACAGCTTGCCGAGGTCGAAGACGAGGCGCTTCTCGATGAGCTTGCCGCCGTATTTGAAAAGCATTTTGAAGAAATGTTCGACGCCCCCGATGAGGATGTCGACGCATAAAGCCATCCGGCAGAAAACAGAATAACTCAGGCAACATCCTGCCTGACGCGCGTATCGGTCACAAATAACCCTACACTTTTTAAATCGGGAGCTTAGCTCCTTCGGCGGTGTGCAGACCTCCCAGACCCTATGGACGAAGGGAGCCTAAAGCCGCAGGGCGGGCACCCACCTGTCATTATGTAGGCAGGTTATCTAACGACCGTTGCGGTCAGGTGGGATACTTTTTTGAGCAAAAAGCAAAAAATGAATAATGAATAGCGAAGGGCGGGATTCCTCAGCCGGAGACGGCACCCCTCTGTCGCTTCGCGACACCTCCCCTTAGGGGAGATCTCCCGCACCCGAATATAGGGGCGACCGGTATGTCGCCCGTAAGCTTTTAATCGTATTATTCTTTAGGAGAATTATTATGAAAATTTCCGTATTAGGCTGCGGCCGCTGGGGCAGCTGTATCGCATGGTACCTCGACCGTATCGGTCACGACGTCGTATCCTGCGGTCTCAAGGATGCCCCGGAGCTGCAGCAGCTTTTAACCACACATCATAATGACTATCTGACTTATCCCGACTCGATCGAGGTCACCTACGATCTCGACTACGCGGTCAGGCGCGCCGAGGTCATCGTCATCTCCATCTCATCCCAACATCTTCGCTCCTACATGGAGGATATCGCGAAAAACGATCTCGACGGAAAATCGATCGTCCTGTGCATGAAGGGCATCGAGGTCACCACCGGCTGTCGTCTGTCCGAGGTCGTCGGCGATTTTGTTGACGAGCGAAGGACGCCCATCGCCGTATGGGTCGGCCCCGGACATCCGCAGGACTATGTCAAGGGCATCCCAGCTTGTCAAAGCGTTCAACAGCGAGCTGATCCGCTTTTATATCGGCACCGACCTGATCGGATCGGAGATCGGCGCGGCGGCAAAGAACGTCATCGGCATCGCCGCGGGAATGCTCGACGGCGAGGGCTGCACCTCCATCAAAGGCGCGCTGATGGCGCGCGGTACCCGCGAGATCGCGCGTCTGATCAAAGCGGCAGGCGGCAACGAGATCTCCGCCTACGGACTGTGCCATCTCGGCGACTACGAGGCGACCCTGTTCTCACAGTGGAGCCACAACCGCCGCTACGGCGAGGACTTCGTCAAGGGCGTCAAGTTCGACAAGCTCGCCGAGGGCGTCATGACCAGCAAAGCGCTCTTGAAGCTCGCCGATAAGCTGGGCGTAGAATTACCCATCACGCAAGCGGTCTATCGGATCCTCTTCGAGAACTCCGACCCGAAAGCAGAGCTCTCTTCCCTTTTCATCCGCTCGATCAAGGAAGAATTCTGAGTCAAAAATACATATTCAAGCGACATAGCCCGTCTGTGTCGCTTTTCTTTTTGCAAAAAATCCGTAATATTGAAACTTTTTTGACGGTTCATTTGTTTATTTAATGAAGGGGGTGTTAAGGGTGCAAAAAAGCTACGCCGGCTTAAGCTACGAGGAGGTTGTGCGAAAGTACGCGCAATCGGTCACATCGCTGTGCCTGATGCGGCTCAACAACATGGCTGACGCCGAGGATTGCTTCCAGAACACCTTTTTGAAGCTCTACACCTCATCCCCCGATTTCAGCGACGAAAATCACCTCAAAGCATGGCTGCTGCGCGTTGCTCTTAACGAATGTAAAAACGCCCTTCGCACCCGATCGCGTACCCTTCCCCTCGATTCTGCCGCGCAGATACCCGTGTTCATGAAGGAATCCGACGCTGATTCCGCGCCCGCCATCCTCATGCGCCTCAAGCCGAAGCACCGCGAGGTCATGTACCTGTATTACTGCGAAGGGTACAAGATCGACGAGATCGCAACGATCCTCGGCAAAAACGCGAATACGATCAAAACCCGTCTCAGGCGCGCCCGCGAAGAATTCAAAGAACTGTACGGAGGTGATGACTTTGAGTAGACCTGATTTTGATTTTTCAAAATACGTAGAGGTTCCCGACACGTGGATCGAAAACGCGCTGAAGATTCCCGACACGGTGAAAAATCAACCCAAAGCCCTCCCTATCCGCCGCTACGTCACCGCCGCGAGCATCGTACTGGTCATCGCGCTCGGGATCAGCGTATATTTCCTTTTTGGAAATAAAAGCCCGATTTCCATCGCTCCGACGCCCAAAACCGACAACACGGAATCCGTTACGCCGTCTCCCTCATTCTCTGAACTCCCTCATTCTCTGAAATCCCGACCGAGGCTGAAAGCCAAACGGACAGCACTCTCCCGCAGGGGATCAAAAGAGAAGCAGAGACCCAGATTTCCACCGACGCCCAAGGTCACGCGATCATCATCTCCGCTCCACCCGTGACCCGCGACTCCAACGCGACCACACCTCCAAAAGCAGACGTGTCCGCGCAGAAACCGACCGACGCTGTCCTGCCGCCGCGGGAAACATCCCCGGGAAACGTCATCGTCAAACCCGCCGTTCCCACACAGCCGAACGTCCCACCGACATCTTCTCCGGCTACTGAGCCCTTCCCCACTCCCGCTCACGATGAAGAACCACAGACGGACTGCGCCCGCGCCGTCAACGGCTGATCCGCCGGTCGAACAACCGACAGAGGATGATCCACCGTATGAGCTCCCGACAGAAGTTTGGTACGACCCGACGACCGAAACCCCTTCGGAGATCGTTCTGACCGCCACGATTCCCGACGCAATCCTGCGCCAAGGATCTCCTATCTACTGCCGGATACACCTCAGTAACGGCATGCCGGTAGGCGAATGGGAGTTGTATTCCGATCTGCACCGCGCCGCCGTCTATGGCAGCACGGCGGTCTATGAGCCTCTCGCATCCGGACTGAACCTCTCCCACGGCAAGTACAACTATTATTTTTACGACAGCACCGGCAAAACTTTTGCCAAGGGCACTTTCCATATTGATTAAAAGGAGGTATCCCCATGAAAAAGACAGTATCAATCCTGCTTACGTTACTCTTTATCCTCGCCTGCTGTGCCGTATCGGCGTCAGCGGCAGAGAACACAAAAATCAGTCCCGAGCTGGAACAGCAGCTCGCGGAGATGTCCGACGATGAAACCACCGAGGTTTTGATCCGGACAAAGTATACGATGGAATTCAAGAGCGGCTCTGAACTGACCGAATACGTCAACAAAAAGACCAGAGAAAAGCTCGGCATCTCCTTCCAAATCAACACGACAGATGATCTGGATCTATGGAGAAAAACCTATAACAGTATTATGTTTGAGATCGAATCCGGCAACCGCAGGGCCGTCATCGAAAAGCTCGGGCTGACCGACGAAATCATCGACCAAGCCTGCAATATGCTGATTGCAAAGCTGACAAAGGAGCAGATCCTCGCGGCGGCAGAGACGGACGAGGTCAGCTATATCGAGCCGTACGAAGAAACACCGTGGGAATTACCGATCGATGATCTGCCGGATGAACCGCTCGATCCCGCATGCGCTGTCGGCGACGCGGACGGAGACGGTATGATCACCGTCCTTGACGCGACCCGCATCCAACGCGCTCTGGCTGATCTCATCCCGACCGGGGAGCTAAACACAGTCGCCTGTGATACCGACGGAGATGGAAGCATCACCATTCTCGACGCGACCCGCATCCAGCGCACACTCGCCTTCGGCGACGACGAATTCTACTACGATCCCGAAGACGGCAAGTACCATTATCCGGGTGACAAAGAAGGCGAAATCTATTACCATAACGGCAGTTACTATCATTACGGCTATGAAATAACAGACCCCTGAGCCGCGAAGACAACAGAATATCCCCCTGTGACAGCAGAGCGGAGCCGATCGGCTCTGCTCTGCTGTTGTATCGAGAAAATATTTCTGCTATAATTTTTTGAAGAAAACACGCCTCTCATTCGTAATATAGATGAAGGCTTTCAATCACGGTCAGGAAAGAGGGTGGGAACTTGACCGACTTTGAACATCATGTAGCGCTGTATTCACGCGATCTCATGCGCTTCTGCTACAAGCTGTGCGGCAATCAGCACGACGCAGAAGACCTGTTTCAGGAAACATGGGTAAAAGCGCTGAAAAACTACGCGCGCTATCAAAGTGACAAGAGCTTCAAAACATGGCTGTTCGCGATCTGTGCCAACACCTTCCGCGATACGGTCAAGGAAAAATACCGCACCTCAAAGGCGCTTTTTCAGAACGCCGAGGAAAAGGAACGTTTTCTCCATTCCATCCCCACCCGGAACGAGGATATCGACCTTTACCTTGACCTCTACGACGCCCTGCACAAACTGCCGAAAAAGCACAGGCTGGTGATCGGTCTGTACTATTTTCAGGAATTCAGTCACAGAGAGATCGCACAGATCCTCTCGATCCCCGAGGGAACTGTCGCATCCCGACTGAACACGGCGAAAAAACTGTTGAAAAGGAGGCTTTCCGATGAATAAGATCACAGACGAACAGCTTGACGCGCGACTGTCTGCGTATCACGAGATCGAGCCCACACGATTTCCCGCATTCGTCCCTTCAAAAGCCGCAAAGCCTTCCCTTATTCTCCCGTTCAGGAATCCGCGGATGATGGCGACTGCCGCGAGCATCGTACTGGTCGTCACGCTCGGGATCAGTGTATATTTCCTTTTTGGAAATAAAAGCCCGATTTCCATCGCTCCGACGCCCAAAACCGACAACACGGAATCCGTTACGCCGTCTCCCTCATTCTCTGAA
>OMTA01000200.1 GCA_900313895.1 uncultured Eubacteriales bacterium
TTATGGATGATGTTGCGAACGGTGTTATACGACCATCGGTTTCCGGTTGGATTAATGTAGCCGTTATCGTTCAGATAGTTGGCAATCTTCTGAATACCGATGCCCTCTTTGGTGTATTTATCAAAGATCAGTCGGACAACAGCGGCGTCATTTTCATTGACCTTTAAATCATAAAGCTCATGCTTGCGCTTGTTGATTCGACCGCTTTTGACCAACTCATAGCCGATTGCAGGCGATCCTCCTTTGTAATGTCCTTCCTCTACCATCTGACCGAGGCTGGTACGGGTTCGGATAGATGTTTTCTCGCTCTCGCCGTCAGCCTGCCAAAAGCGGATGTAATTAAGCAGCTTATCAATATGATTATCAAAGCGCTGCTCACCCTCCTGTGTGCTCCACACATGGATACCGTTTTTGACAAACCACTCTACGACAAAAGGCGTTTCGTCTGCGATACGACCGATACGGTCGAACATGAATACAAGGAGGATATCGAACTTGCCCTGTCGGGCAAGCTCTTTGATAGCTTGTATCTTGTCACGGTTCTCGGCGCGGACTTTGTGACCGGATACGCCGTCCTCCTGTTCTTCGTATACGATCTTCCAATCCATCTTTTCCGCAAAACGGTGACAGGCTTTGCGCTGCATCGGAATATCCGCTTCGTGGTTGGTGTCATAGTCTACCTGTTTGTCCGTCGATACGCGGTACAGACAGCATACACGATTCTGTTCCATTATGATGCCTCCTTATCTGATAACGCTATTGTATCATCAGGCTGATTCTCCCGACAAATCTGTGAGGTGTCGGAACAAGTAAGAAGGATATCTCTGATCTGACCGAACAGTTGGGGATTCTCTTCGCTTGAAAACGAGATGCAAACCGGATGTCCGTTGATCATGCGATATTGCTTGGTATGATCATTTGGTTCAAACTTCAAATCATTTCACCTGCCTATCTCGCGTCCCGCTGACGGTGACTGCGACTGTATTCTCGCTGAACGAGATTCAGGATAGCTTTCTGCATATCCTTCGGCGTATAGCTCTTCGGGAAGAACTGCCGCAGGTCATCTGCCAGAAAACTGACCTTCTCTTTTTGGTTTGCCTTTTCCTCAGACATAACCGTCACGAGACCTTCATGTGTCAGGGAACAGCTGTTGAACGCCTTGTGCAGACGATATGCTTGTGAATATGACGGTGTGCAATCCTCAAGATCCATTATCTCCAGAAGATCACGTTGGATGTCTTGAGGCAAATAAGATATCTCAACGCCGACGGAAAAAGCGATCTTGTCTTCATCCATCATGTCAAGCAGTTCGGGGATGAGATAGGTCAAGCGGATGTAGCGCTGGACTTGTCTGCCACTGTCAGTATCGGAAACATCTTCACGAGACTTGTGGCCAACTTGTCCACAAGTTTTACCCTGATGTGACAAAGCCTCCATTTTCATCTTATAAGCAAACGCTTTCTCCGACGGCAGGATATGCTCGCGGTGGAGGTTGCTGTCTACGAGCATGATCGCCGCTTCGTCGCGGCTGACAGGACGAATAAAGGCAGGAACCTCTGCAAGCCCTGCCTTCTGTGCCGCACGGAAGCGGCGGTGTCCGGATATGATCTCATACTCATCTGCTTTTCCCTCCAGAGGTCTTACGATCAGCGGCGTCATAATGCCTTGCTGCTGGATGCTCTCGATCAGGCTGTTCATCTCATCGTTGTCGAGCACCTTGTAGGGATGGTCTTTGAATTCGTGTAGTTTTGAAATGGATATATTTGTCATCTTTCGTAACTCCTTCTATAGTATTTTGGTTTTTGATCCAATCCGTATCTGCTGCGGATCGCTTGCTCTTCGATACGGATGTTTTCTTTGTTTTTGGGATGGTCCTCAATGATTGAGAGGGCAACCCGCTTTTCTTTGCGAAGCTGTTTTAATAGCGTTGTGCAGTCATCACGGTTTTTCAGTAACTGCGGTCGATCATCATCACTGCACCGCCGCAGCTTGTTGTAAATCTGTTGACGAGCGGCGCTGACCTTGTTGATAGAGGCATCGGTTTCATGAATGAAGCTGCTGACGTCATCAAGCGTTCTCAGCTCCTTTCTCGACACCAACCGGACCTGCTCGGAAAACCTGTCCAGCCGCCGCCATGCTTCTTTCATCTCCGGAGAAAGCGGCTGATGCTGCTTATTCTTCGGTAAATAGCCAAGCAAATAGCAGTAATGGAAATACAGCGCAATCAACCCGGTGTGTTTCTTTGCCTTTTTGAAGGTGCCGCGATATTTGATCCGTTGCGGTTCAAACTGTCGTACCTGTTTTTTCTCGTGATAATAATCGGCGTTGCGTTGCCATGAATCCATCCCCGGCTCATAGATCCTTCTGCGAATCGCCTCATTGCCGTAATCTTCACCCAAGCGGTACATACGCACTGCCTTTTTGCTGTTGAACGAGCGAACCGTCCAGTATTTCCGATTCGGATTCAGATCAACGACATATCCCTGTTCACGCATAATGTTTCTGAATTCATCGTAACTGCGTGAACAGGAAACAGAAAAGTCGATCGCTTCTCTCATCAGGTTAAACGTCGTCGGCTCGCCGTTCTTTTCGGCGAAGTAAATGCTGCGCGGCGTTTTGCCCATCGGATTCTTGATGACCGTCAGATTGTGTTCTGCGCATAGTTCATCGGACAGCGAACGAAAGCGCCAGTAAACGCCCTCGTTGCAGTCGAACTTTTTACCGCTCCACATATTCACGGCGTTCAGAACAAAGTGGTTGTGATAGGTACCGGTGTCGAGATGGGTAGCCACCAACACCTGATACTCACTGCCCCACATCCTTTGCGCCAGTTCCACACCGATACGGTGACATTCCTCGGGAGTGACTTCGCCGCGCTTGAAACTCTGGTAGGCGTGGTAGGCGACGTTGCCGCCTGTTTTGCCAAATCGTTTCTGTACGGCAAGCATTTCTGAGAAAGCAGTGTCGGTATTGCAGTTCACGCCGGTGACATAGTAGGTTGATTCATCACCGACGGTTTTTGAATCTTGCTCGGCATAATGCAGAACCTTCTGCAAATCGGAATAAACCGTCTTATCCGGGTTCGCGGCATAATCCAGTACGCGGGAGAGGCTGTCTTTAATCGCCCATATCTTGGTCGTTCCCACCGCTGTCCGCCTCCTGTTCATGATAGGCAACCAGCAGCTTATCTCGGAGATGATTCAGCCGCTGTTCTACAGAGTGTGCGGTAGAGTGACGGAACGTTTGCAGTAAATCTACAACAACACGGTAGCAGTCGTGAAGCGCCTCGCTCGGCTTCGCATGGATGGGCTGATTCAGACCGGACATCAGGAGATAGGCGGATAGAGAAAGCCCCGCACGCTTTGCATAGCGTTGCAGGGCTTTCTTGTCTTTCTCGCTGACGCGGATATGGATGTCTG
>OMTA01000199.1 GCA_900313895.1 uncultured Eubacteriales bacterium
AGGAGTGTACAGAATGAGTAACACAGAGATCACCGCAAAGGTCAGACGCATGAAACGCCTGCAGGCGAAAGCCGAACAGCTGAACACCGAGATCACCGCGATCCAGGACGAGATCAAGGCCGTCATGCTCGAGCAGGACACCGAGGAGCTGAGAGCAGGGGAGTATAAAATCCGCTACGCTCTGATCACCTCAAACCGCTTTGACAGCAAGGCGTTCAGAGCCTCGTATGATGCGCTGTATCAGCAGTTCGTCAAGCCCACCACCAGCCGCCGCTTCTCGGTGGCATAAGAAAAGCCCTGACATAATCACCACAAAAATGCCAGGGCAACCCGACCAAACATCAAAGGAGCGGGTACGTTTTTTATTATAGCCTATCCGCTCCGAAAAATCAATACATAGGAGAGTATTATACACAATGACGGAAAAGGAAATAAGAATCAACCGCACGATCGACAAGGACGAGCTTGTTGAAGTTGCAAGAAGCGCTGAGTGCTTAGATATGCTTATGGCGGATATGCTGCAAGACTTCTTTGACAGTCATCATCCGGAAAAGGGACGGCAAGAGATCAATATGATCGCATGGGATTTTAAGCGCTACAGGCTCTATGCAAATGTCTGCTTTGATTTAGCCCATAAGATCATGACAGACCTACACCGCTGCGGTATAGACTGCTACGGCGATTGTTAGAGGATGTTTTCCTTTCCGTAAAATCGGAAAGGAAAAACCTATCGAATCGATTCACGGACATTTTTGTCCGTCACTACATGCGGCCGCACACCACAAGGGACACGCTAAACACGCAAATGTAGGTTATTCCGAATTCACGGAAAAACTAATACAAATGGAACGCCAAACCACAGGCGGCACAGGTACCGGCTGACCGCCGACCGGAGCCGAGAGCCTGCAAGGAACTGGACATTAACCCGATCGGTTATTGCTTTGCAGGCTCCCAGCTCCGACAACTACTATACCATTCCGTAGGAGGTTCGTGACTGATAGTCATGCAGCGAAGAATGAATTGCAGGGCAGGACTTTGATGAAGGCAAGGATTTCAACCCGCTCAAAAATGATCATGTTCGAATTCAACGAAAAAGACTATTCGACAGTTTTGTCGGATAGATCAGTCCGATCATCGTATTACCCGTGCCGTAATGATAAGCAATAGGCTGGGTAGGGTAGTCAAAAAAAGTATGAAGTGCCGTAGCGGTACAACGCTACTAGGTCTATTTTGTGTGAAAAACTCCCTGATCAGGTTTTTGCAACCTGACAAAACCTGACATTCCAATACAATCTGAACCGCGAGCGGAGCGACGCTCTAGGCTGTAGACTGACAGTCAAGGAACCAAAGAAAGCAGTGTAAAAATGCACAATAAGCGCCAAATAAGCGCCAAACTGCCTTATTTTCCGCTACAGGTCAAAAAAAAGAAACCGCTTAGACTTCCAAAGGATGGCTTGTCTAAGCGGTTTCTCAATGGAGCTAGAGATGGGACTCGAACCCACGACCTATTGATTACGAAATGAATTATTATCTTTTGGTATTATTCATTAGTAACCAAAAAACGGCTTTGTTATGCGGTTTTCTGCTGTTATCTGTTAGTAATTGTCAGTATCTGCAAGCGTCACGTTGTAACAATAAGCGTCAAATAAGTGTCAAGCTACGCGCTCTCGGTATGGTGAGCATACGATCCGGACAGAATGTCGTTGAGCTGATCAGCCGCTACGGCGTCGGCGGTCTTGATTGCATGGGTGTAGATCTTCGCGGTTGTGGTAGGGTTAGCATGACCTAGGCGCGCGGCAATCGTCGTAAGCGGTATATGCGAGTTGATCATCAGGGTCGCATTTGTATGCCGCAGGCTGTGGATCGTCACGTGTGGGAGCTCGTGCCTTTTGATGAAGTCGGCGAACCATCCCGAGATCGTGTCCGGGTGGATGGGCGAGCCTGTAGCGGTTGTGAAAAGCCTGTTATGATTCTCCCATCTATCACCTATAAGCAGCTGCCTTTGAGCTTGCCATGCCTTATAGTCCTTCAACATCTGCATAGCGGATTCGGGCGTTTTGATGGATCTCACGGAGCTCTCGTTCTTGGTGGTGTCGGTGATGATGCCCGATTCCTTGATATAGTCATTCTTCGGAATGTAGAGTGAGCTGCGCTGTACCGTGATTACCGAGTGTTCAAAGTCAATATCCTGCCATTCCAGTCCACACAGTTCCTCACGGCGCAGTCCCGTATACATCAGCAGCTTGATCATCGTCTTGTGCTGCATATCCTCCTGCTCAACACACTCCAGCAGTTGCTTTGCTTCCTGCTCGTCAAGATACTTGGCGGGCTTTTTCTTTACCTTCGGCAGCGTAGCGCGGGCGCACGGATTCGAGGGAATGATCTGCCACTTGACCGCTACGCCGAGGACGGATGACAGGAAGCGGTGATAGTGCCGAATCGTTTCAGCTGAGAGCGGAACATCGGCGCCGATAATCTTGAATGTCTTTGATAACGGCAGATCGAACGCGGCGCATATTGCCTTTGCGGTCTTTTCGTACACGCCGGAGCCGTTGAACGCCGCCCGAACAGATGAAGCGCCCACGCTCTGATTGCGACCGATCCCCGTAGCGGTCAGCCCCTTTTCCTTGGCGATCGCCTTCAAGTCCGCTGTCGGCGCATAAGTCACCCTACGGCGGGCGCCCTTCTCCGCCAGATTCTTATAGAAAGCGTTCAGATGATGCGGCTGGATCCTGTCAAGGCGCATATGGCCGAGCGCGGCGTTGACCACCGGTACCAGCGCAGCATAGCCGACAATCGTTTTGGCTTTCAGCGCCGAGGCTGCGTAATCGTTGAAGAACAACTCGATGAATTCGGATAGCTTCACCTTGCCGGTAGCCGGAGCCAGACCGTTCATGCAGCTCTCCTCGAACAGCACCGCCTGACGCTCGACCTCTTTCTTGATCTGCTTCGCGGTCATGCCCGGATCGGGAGTATAGGTCATGTAGCGGCGTATCTGTTCGCCGGTCGCACTGTACCCACAGGACACGGCGATCTGATAGCTGTTATTCCGTTTCCTGATCGTCGCCATTACTGTCACCGTCCGGGATAATCTCACCAATGATTTCTTTTACATTGGCGTTCAGTTTTGCTTCTATTTCATTGTATTGCTTATTCAACCAAAGATTATATAAATCTTTATCTATGGTGCGAGACTTGTATAAGTCGCGCATTTTTTGCCAATCTCGGATAAACTTTTGGATAAAAAAGTCCTGAAAAGTAGCTATATACAAACGGTAAGTGAATTTTTCGTGACATTGCATGCTGTATTGATGTTCAAGCATGAAATCTTCCTCATCAATGTCGCTGTAGGCTTCTGTCAGGATGTTCTGTACTGCTTCATCGGCAAAATCTGCCCTATCAAACGAAATATCTGTGTGTTCATCCAGCGCGACCAACAGCTTCAAGAACTCAACGATCGGCGCTTTTTCGGTTCTGACGGTAAAACCACACAGCCAGTCAAGCGAAACATTCAAAGCAGCGGCCAGCTTCAGCGCGTTATCCAACGACGGATTTTTTCCTTTGCTGCCGTCGGCGCTTTCATACGCCGATATGGTAGCGGCGGTGACGCCCGCTTTTTTACTCAAATCAGCCTGCGTCAGCTTTGCGGCTGTCCGGACTTCTCTCAGTCTTTCGGCAAATACAGTATTATTCATGGTAGACAACCCCTTCCTTTGTCATAATCATATCATTATATTATATGAATGTCAAGAAGAAGAACAATTATTAAATATTTTTTAATAATATATAATATGGTTGACTATATCAAATATAGATGGTATAATAAGGACAGTAAGAAAAAGAAAAGTGAGGTGAAAGCATGACAGCAAACGCTGATATCAAGGCAGCGGCTAAAGAAAAGCACGTGTGTTTATGGGAAATTGCGGAAGCACTCGATATCGCTGATACCACCATGAGCCGCAAGCTCAGGCGAGAATTGTCCGACGCTGACAAAGCGCAGATATTCGCCATCATAGACCGCGTAGCGGCACAGCACGCCGATCAGATCGCCGCTACGGCGACAAATTAAAGAAGCCGCCCGGGGAACAGCACTTCCTCGAACGGCAAGAGCTGCCGCCAACCCCTGCATACGCAGACCAAAACGCGGCAACAGCCCTATGAATAGTATAACATAAATATTTGGGGCTGTAAATCGAATTTTGACATTTTTACATTACATAGAAAGGACAACCCCATGAATACACCAATCCCACGAATGAGGACGGTAAACGAAGCGGCGCAGGAGATCAAAGCGATCGATCCTCACACCGCTATGACCCCTTATCATATCAGACGCCTGTGTCTGACAGGTATTCTGCCGACCGTAAAAGCCGGAAAGAAGATCCTGTTTAACCT
>OMTA01000141.1 GCA_900313895.1 uncultured Eubacteriales bacterium
CGGGATTGGCACGCGTTGCGCGTGAGATCGGCGCGGGTATGGTCGCCACCAACGACTGCCATTATATCCAAAAAGAGGATCACGGGATGCACAATATCCTGCTGTGCATCCAGACTAATCATACCATCCACGACAAGAATAAAGCAGAGTTCAAAACGCAGGAATTCTACCTCAAGAGCGAGGAGGAGATGCGTTCTCTGTTTGATGAATATGAAGGCGCGATCGAGAATACCGCAAGGATCGCCGATCGCTGTCATGTCGAGATCGAATTCGGCAACCGCAAGCTACCGGATTTCCAAACGCCCGATAACGAGGATCACTACGCGTATTTCCGTCGGAAATGCTACGACGGCTTGTATCGGAAATACGGCGCCGATCCCGATCCGACCGTTGTTGACAGATTGGAATACGAGCTTGGCGTCATCAAGCGGATGGGCTTTGTCGACTACTTTTTGATCGTTAGCGATTTTGTCCGATACGCGAAAGATCATGATATCCCCGTAGGCCCCGGCAGAGGCTCCGGCGCGGGATCGCTATGCGCGTACTGCATCGGGATCACCGGTATCGATCCGATCAAGTATCAACTGCTGTTTGAGCGATTTCTCAATCCCGAGCGCGTCAGTATGCCCGACTTCGATATCGATTTCTGCAAAGAACGCCGCGGAGAGGTCATCGATTACGTCATCCGCAAATACGGCGCCGACCATGTGGCGCAGATCGTCGCTTTCGGTACATTACAGGCGCGCGGTGCGGTTCGCGATGTCGGACGCGTGCTGGATATCCCGTACGCGACTGTCGATAAGATCGCGAAAATGATTCCCTTCAGCCTCAATATGACGATCGATAAGGCGCTGTCGGTATCAACGGAATTGATGAAAGCGTACAATACCGACGATACCGCCAAACAGATCCTGGATGTCGCGCGCAGTATCGAAGGGATGCCGCGCAATATCACGATGCACGCGGCGGGCGTTGTCATCACCGACAGACCTGTCAGCGATTATGTTCCGCTGGCGAAAAGCGACGACGCTGTTGTGACCCAGTTCACCATGACGACGTTGGAAGAGCTGGGGCTTTTAAAAATGGATTTCCTCGGGCTGCGCAACCTGACCGTTATCCACGACGCGGAGATGATGATCCGTAAGCGGGAGCCTGATTTCAGCATCGAGAAGATCGATTACGATGATAAAGCAGTCTATGACATGATCTCCACCGGCAATACCGACGGCGTTTTTCAGTTTGAAAGCGGCGGTATGAAAAATGTGCTGGCGCAATTGAAGCCGAATCGATTTGAGGATCTGATCGCGGTTATCTCGCTGTACCGTCCCGGCCCGATGGACTCTATTCCGACCTATATCCGCAACCGCCATGACCCTTCCGCCATCACCTACAAGCATCCGCTGCTTGAGCCCATCCTCAACGTCACCAACGGCTGTATCGTCTATCAGGAGCAGGTCATGCAGATCTTCCGCGAGCTCGCGGGCTATTCTCTGGGACGCGCGGATATCGTGCGCCGCGCGATGAGCAAGAAAAAGCATGACGTCATGGAGCGTGAAAAACAGATCTTCGTTGACGGACTGGTAAACGCTGACGGCGAGATCGAGGTGGAAGGCTGTCTCAGGCGCGGGATCGACCGCAAAACCGCTTTATCTATCTTCGCGGAGATGGAGAGCTTTGCGTCCTACGCGTTCAATAAAAGCCACGCCGCCGCATACGCCGCGGTGTCATACCAGACCGCCTATCTGAAATGCCATTATAAGCGTGAGTACATGGCGGCGCTGTTATCGTCCGTCATTGACAGTCAAAACAAAACCGCTGTCTATATCAGCGAATGTCATCGGATGAACGTCGCTGTCCTGCCGCCGAGCGTCAATGAAAGCGACAGCAAATATACCGTATCACGCGGGAATATCCGATTCGGCCTGTCCGCGATCCGCAATCTCGGTCTTGGATTCATCGCCGAATTGATCAAAGAGCGTACCGAAAAGCCGTTCTCCTCATACTATGACTTTTGTAAGCGGATGGGGAGCAGGGGACTGAACGCGCGATCGCTGGAGAGCCTGATCAAATGCGGCGCGCTCGATCATCTCGGCGCTAACCGCCGTCAAATGCTGACGGTCATGAAAACCATCCTCGACGATCTGGAGTATGACCGTCGCAAAGGCTCTGCGGGACAGATGTCGCTGTTCGATGTATCGGGAGGCTCGACCGTTCAGACGGGTATCACGATCCCGCCGATGGAAGAGTTCCCCCTGACGGAGCTTCTCAATATGGAAAAAGAGATGGCGGGAATGTATTTGAGCGGTCATCCGATCGATGAATACGCCGCGTTCGCAAAGCATATCCAAGCGGACAGCATCAGCGAGGTGCTGGATACCGAAAACGAGAAGTACCGTGATCGGCAAAGGATCAAGCTGCTCGCGATCATCGCTTCCAACAAAAGCCAGATGACGAAATCCAATCGCATGATGGCGTTCGTGACCGTTGAGGATCGGTACGGTTCCTGCGAGGTGATCGTTTTCCCGAATGTGCTGGAACAGTGCGGATCCGCGCTGTATGTCGGCGCAGTCGTCGAGATCGACGGAACGCTGAGCATGAAAGAGGACGAAGAACCGCGCGTGATCGCCGAGAAGATCACCGCGCTGCCGCCTGTTGATCAGTTGAGTTTTGATCGAGTAGTATCGCAAAAGCAAGCGCCTCAACGTACACAGACGCCTTTACGCGGGCAAAGGCTCTATCTGAAGGTTCCGTCACTCCGGTCGCGAGAGTATCTGAAGGCGAAGAATATCCTTGAGATCTTCCGCGGTAATACACAAGTCATTTTTTATCTGAGCGATTCCAAGACCCAGATGCTTGCTCCGCAGTCATTGTGGGCATCCTTGAATGATACCATGCTGTCGGAGCTTTCCTATCAGCTCGGAGAGGATAACGTGAAGCTGAAATAGGAACAGATGATCGGGCGATAAAAAATTAACGGAAATACTTGATTATTGTCGATAGTTTGTATTATAATATAGCTGTATTTATTTTCGATTCATATAGGAGGAATTCTTATGACAAAGGCTTTAGCAGTTTTGACCAGCGGCGGCGACGCGCCGGGCATGAACGCGGCTGTACGCGCTGTTGTCAGAGCGGGCATCCACAGAGGCTTTAAGGTTTACGGTATCTCCAGAGGATATCACGGCCTTCTCAAGGGCGAGGCGACCGAGATGAATCTGCGTTCCGTTTCTGATATTATCGGACGCGGCGGTACGCTGCTTTATACCGCGCGCAGCAAAAAGATGATGACTCCCGAGGGTCAGCAGCAGGCAGCCGATTTCTGCAAGAGCCTGAATATCGAAGGCCTCGTTGTCATCGGCGGCGACGGCTCCTTCAAGGGCGCGCTTGCTCTCTCAAACCTCGGCATCCATTGTATCGGCATCCCCGGCACCATCGATAACGATATCGCCTGCTCGGATTATACCATCGGCTTTGATACCGCGATGAATACCGCGATGGAGATGGTCGATAAGATCCGTGATACCGCCCAGTCGCATGATCGCTGCTCGGTTGTAGAGGTCATGGGCAGACGCTGCGGTGATATCGCGTTGCAGACCGGTATCGCGGTAGGCGCGACATCTATCCTCGTACCCGAGGTTCCCTATGACATCGAGCAGGATGTCATCGCGAAGATCTACGAGCAGAAGAGCACCGGCAAAAAGCACTTCATCATCGTAGTCGCCGAGGGCGTCGGCGGTGTTGAGGATCTGGCGAAATATATCGAAAAGCGCACCGGTATCGAGTCTCGCGCGACCATCCTCGGTCACGTTCAGCGCGGCGGTTCTCCCACATTACGCGATCGCTTGATAGCGACGGCGATGGGTGTAGAAGCGGTCGATCTGCTTGAAAAAGGTATCGGAAAACGCGTCATCGCGTATAAAGACAGCAAAATCGTCAACTATGATATTGTTGAAGCGCTCAGTATGGAACGCGAATTCGATACACATCTTTACGAAGTCGCTATGGAGGCTTCTATCTAACTTCATCATCAGAAATGCGGTTGCGCGTCGGCACAACCGCTTTTCACATATCGGGGACTGGAAATGAGTATTCAATACTTTTATAATTTTTGCCTCAAGGATGTTGATAAAACGGATCTTGAGGGCGATCTGCTGACCGGTATCAGAAAGTCGTTTTTTCTGAACCGCGGCAGGATCAAGGATAAGCTGACCGGCAACAGCGAGGATCAACCGCTATTCTATGACTTTTTGATCGAAAACGAAAAGCCCATGAAATGGCTGGTCAAGGATGCTTCCGGCGCAACGGTTCAGGAGGTCATGCTCTCTGACGGCGGGAAGTATTATATCTATTTTTATGAGGGAAAAGCGCTGTATAAACGTCTGCTTTTCAGCAGGTATCATACGCTTTTGAAGGCGGAGTATTTTGAGACCGCAACAGGGACTCTCAAATATACGCTTGAGCCTCGTAAGGCGCAGAACGGACTTTGTATTCTGTATTCCGTCAAAACCGGCGCGCAGCCGATCCCGCTGTTTGATGCGCCTGAGATCTTTGACGAAAAGTTGCGTCAGCGTATCTATGACGAATTCGATGATTATACCGTTATCGCAGCGACCAACGACGGGATAGTGCGGTTTTTATCCGACGCTCTGATCGCTTCCTTTAATTCTTTAAAATTTA
>OMTA01000091.1 GCA_900313895.1 uncultured Eubacteriales bacterium
GCTCAAAAAGATCCTGTGCGATCATCCCGAGGCCGTTATCATTACCGGTCATACCCACTTCAAGTACAGCCTCCAGCTCAACTACAGCAACAACAACAAGACCTCCGCGACCATGCTCCATAACTCCTCCATCGGCGGCGTGCGCGATATCAAGAACCGCACGACCCGCGTCAACGACAAGAGTCTGAAGAATACAGAAGGCTTTATCGTAGAGGTTTATGACAACGCGACCGTATTTTACGGCGTGAATGTCCACTCTAACGTGACCTTCCCCTCGGCGACCTATATCGTTCCGCAGAATACCTCTGCGATCCATCCCGAGCCTACCGAGAAGCCCACTGAAAAGCCGACGCAGGCTCCCGCGACACAGAAGCCTACCTACGGCCCTGTTCCGACCAACCCGCCCGCGACACAGCCGCAGGGCAACGTCCTTTGGGGCGACGTTGATGGCGACGATGCGGTCACCGTCGTAGACGCTACCGCGATCCAGAGATGGCTGGTTAACCTTCAGACACTCGACGCTGCTGCTCAAAGACGCGGCAGAGTCACCGGCGGCGATCAGCTGACCGTCCTTGACGCGACCTACATCCAGCGCAAGATCGCCGGCATCATCAAGAAGTTCCCCGCTGAGGGCGCTTCCACCGGCGCAGAGATCGCCGAGGTCGGCGCGGGTGACTTTGACATTATCCCCGCGGACATGGCTGAGACCGGCGCGGATCTCAATACCCTGCGTACACAGGCAAAGTCGGCGCTCGACAAGTACTGGGTACTCGCTTCCTATGACCAGTATCAGGCGCTCAAGAAGGCGTATAAAGAGAATGCGGATTACGATACCCTCAACGCCGCTTACACCGCCTTCAACACTGCCGCTGCGAATTTCTATCCCGGCGACAACATCACCGTTCGCTTCAAGGCTCCGTCCGGTTGGGGTAACGTCAGCGCGTATGCCTACAACTCCGACACCGATAAGATCGGCGCATGGCCGGGCAAGGCTTGCACCAAGAGCGGCGATTACTGGAGCATCAGCGTGCCGACAGGTAAGTATAACTACATCATCTTCAACGACGGAAACGGCGGTCATCAGACCATCGACCTCGCCCTCGGTATCACAAGAAATCAGGGCTACACCGCTGATTCCGGTACAAAGGTCAAGGCGTATCCGTACCAGTATTGATCATGATCCTTTGATGAAAAGACCTCCTTTGGGAGGTCTTTTTTGGTGGACGGTGATTAATTTAGGGGTTTGCTTCGCGGGTGAGGGGGATATAGCAGATGGGTAGCGGACGATCAGTGATCGTCCCTACGGATGGTATCAAACGTCCTTACAAAATTCCTAATTCCACATTCCTAATTCCTCATTATTCAAAGGTTATCGTCAGGCTTTGATTTGACATCTATTTGATCCGGTAGTATAATTAACCTGAAATCCTATTCTTATATGACACAGGATGGTGGAGGAATGAAAAAAATGAAAAAGCCGGTATGGATCGCGATCCTGATCATCTGTATCGCCGTGGTCGCCGGATGTGTGATCTTCCTGTTCAATTATATGAAGCCGCCGGTCGAGGATGACCTCAGCCGCGGGGACTTTACGCAGACGGACGCTGTCGATACGACGCAGGCACAGACGCAGACCGTTACGCCGACTGCCGTTGAGACACAGGCGCCTACGCAGAAGAAACTGAACGATTACGGTCAGAAGACTGCGGCGCTTCCCGAGGACTGGTCGAATCTGAGCTTTGACGAGCTGATGAGAAAGAACAAGGACATCTACGCATGGCTGTATGTGCCGAATACCAACGTCGATTATCCCGTCTGTCAAAGCAGCGACGGAAATGATGACTTTTATCTCGACCACAATATCTATAAAGAATACCAGTTTTCCGGCACGATCTACTCACAGACGCTCAACAAGCGCGATTTCAACGATCCCGTCACCGTGCTTTACGGGCACAATATGCTCAACGGATCGATGTTCGCGTCTCTCCACAACTTTGAGGATAAGGATTTCTTTAAAAAGAACAACACGATCTTTGTCTATACAAAAGATAAGTTATTGACCTATCTGATTTACTCTGCATATACCTATGATGATCGCCACATCCTGTACTCCTTTGATATGAAGAACGAGAAGGAGCTGAAGAGCTATCAGGACTCTACGCTCGATCCGCATACCTACGGCGGGAATATCCGTAAGGGGATTACGCTGGATAAGGACAGTAAGATCCTGACGCTGAGCACTTGCTCGAATGGTGGCGGAGAAACGCGATATCTGGTACAGGGGGTGTTAGTGAATGTCCAAAATCGAAACGCCGGATAATGCTTATCCCGAGCTTCAGGAGGATATCGTCAGTGAAGATGTCGCCGGTGAAGCTTCTGACGCCGCGCAAGAACAGGATGGTGCGGTGAAGGAAGAAAAGACGACGAAGCCTGATTCTTCAGCGGTGGAGGATTTTGACTATATCATCCCCGCCAAACGAAAAAAACACAGAAAGCATAAGCACAGACACAGGAAAAACAGAGGAACGACTCCTACAGAGGAGGATATGGTTGATTTTGTGTTTGCGATCCCGAAAAAAAAGAAAAAGCATAATCATAAGCACAAAAACAAAAGACACAAAAAAAAGAAAATGCCGACGTGGCTCAAGGTCATCATTATTGTTATCAGCGTGATCCTTGCTCTGGCGATCGCTGTGACCGCGACCTACTTTATCGTGAACGAAGCCGGTCGAAAGGCGCTGCATAACTATGATGATATCAACATCTCGATTCCGATCAAGGATGACAGCGGTAAGGAAGCTGCCAAGGTCATGGATAACGGTCGCACGATCAAATACGGCGGAAAGACCTATCGTCTGAACGAGGATATCATGACGGTCACCTTTATCGGCTATAACGAGGATGAAGTCGGCGAGAGCGACAACTATATGGCCGACGCGATCTATGTTGCCGCGATCGACGATTATACCGGAAAGACTACGATCCTGGGCGTATCGCGTGATACGATGCTGGATGTTGATATCTTCTCCGCAGACGGAAAGTATATGAACACCGAAAAAACACAGCTTTCGTACGCTTACTCCTACGGAAACGATCAGGTTCCGGGCGGAAAGAATGTTAACACCTCTCTGACACGGCTGTTCTTCGGAATGCCGATGAACAACTATTTTGCCATCGATATGGCGTCGCTGGAGGAACTGAACGACGCTGTCGGCGGGGTGACGCTGACCTCGAAGATGACCTTTGTGTCTAAGGAGACAGGACAGACTGTCAACAAGGGAGATACCGTTACCCTGACCGGTGAGGATGTCATCACCTATGTGCGTTCGCGTGATGTGAATGTGCTTGAATCCAACAACACCCGTATGGATCGCCAGCAGCAATATATCATGGCGTTTTTGCAGTCGATCGTCCCTGCGGCGAAGAGGGATCTGTCTACCGTGACGAAGCTGTACGGCGTTGTCAGAAAAAATGCGGATTCAACTCTTGATCTGCCGAAGGTGACCTATCTTTCGACCGCCGCGCTGACCAAGCTGAAAAGCGCTTCCGAGATAGAATATATCCGACTTAACGGTAAGATCAAAGCCGGTGAACACGCGGAGATGTATCTGGATGACAAGGATACTTTTAAGACGATGCTGAAGGTTTTTTATACGCCTTTGGGATAAGATAACAGCATAACAGGGAGGGGATGGCCCCTCCCTTTTTGCATGGATAATGAGGAATCAGGAATGTGGAATTAGGAATTATTTGGCAGGGGTTGTACCCCTACGGTGAGATTTTTCTGCTTCGCTTGCGGAAGGGATATAGCAGATAGGTTGCGGGAGGAGCGAGCCCCTCCCCTACGGAGGTATCCAACGTTTATCGTAGGGACGGTTATTGACCGTCCGTTGAGGTCGATGTAACAATGAGGTTTTCGGACGACCGATGAGACTCCCCTGCTAGGGGAGATGGGCGAAGCCCAGAGGGGTGGGCCGTCTCCGGCGAGGAACGTCCCTACAGTGGTTCGGTGGTGTCCGTACGGGAGAAGACGCGAAAAAAAAGAAGCGCTTCTGCAATAGCAGAAGCGCTTTTGTGCGAATGGATTTACCAGTGGATGACGACGGCGGTGCCGACATCGACGTGGTTGTAGATTTTTCTGACGGCGTCATAAGGGGTGTTGACGCAGCCGTGAGAGCCGTTGCCGCGGAAGATATCTCCGCCGAAGCTGGAACGCCATGAGGCGTCGTGGATTCCGTAGCTGCTGCCGATGAACGCCATCCAATAATCAACATAGCTGACATAATCCGCGCCGACCAGCGATACGCCGCGACCCTTGCTGTTGATATGGAAGGTGCCGGTGGGCGTGTCGTTCGAATCATAGTTGCCGGTGACGACAGGGGTGGAGACATAGACGTCGCCGTCTACGATATACCACATATGCTGATCGCTGATATCGATCTCGATATAGGTATCGCCGACGCTTGAGCCGAATTTGCTGGTGACGATCTTCGTCTTGAGTACCTTGGTCATACCGAGGATCTTGACCTTGGATTTGCCGACGATGCGGTAGGGACGGACACGCAGATAAACGGTGGCGCCGGTCTTGAATTTGCCGGTGGTATAGGAGGTCTTTGCGGTGTTGCCCAAAGACTTATACTTTTTGTTATCCAGCGAGTAGGTCAGCTGATAAGCGGTCGCGTAGCGGTTTTTCTCCCATGAGAAGATCGCCTTGCTCGCGCGTGAGGTGGTGCCGTCGTTTGCGGGAGCGGAAAGTCCGCAGACGGTTTTGAGGGTACAGGGCTTGCTTCTGACATAGCCGCGGGTATCTCTGCGATATGCCATGATCTTGTAGTAGTAGGCATAGCCGGGCTTGACCTTCTTGTCCTTGAACTGGGTGGTGCTGCCGGAGAGATATTTGTAGGCGGACCACTTGCCCTGATACATCCGCATGATCAGATAGCCATCGATATTGTAGACGCGGTTCCATTTGATGACGGTCGCATTGGTATCGTTGGACTTGAGCTGGAATGTGGTGATGGGCTTGGGATAGGTCGCGATGGTGACGTTGGAGGATCTTCCGTATTCGGTCTTGCCCTCGTTTTCGGAGAAGGGTACGACCGAGAAGCGGTACTTATCACCCTGCTTGAGCTTGTTGACGGTCAGGGTCGTTTTACCCTTGACGGTGGTCAACAGCTTTTTCGGCGAGCCGGTCTTGCCGAGGTTACACCAATAGATACGGTAGCCGTCGGCGTCCTTCAAGGCAGTCCATTTGAGGACGATCTTGTTATCGTACGCCTTGTCGCGATGCGCCTTGACATCGACGTTGAGGTCGGGAGTGATGCCGGTCTGAGCGATCTCGGCAGCCTCTCTCGCGGGGATCGCGGCTCCCTGGGTCGCTTCTTCCCGGGCGACGACCTCGGGCGCGACGTCCACGGTCTGCTCGGATTCCTCCGCGTTCGCCTGAGCAGCGTCCTGCGTTTCCTCCGTCGAGGCGATCTCCTCCAGATCCTCGCGCGCCTCGGAGAAGAGGTCGTTTTCGGTCGCGCTCTCTGTCGCGGGCTCCGTCGCCTGAGCGTCGGATGGCTCGGACGCGGCTTTTGTGCCGGTGCTTTCGGCGGCGGTAGCGGGTAAGGCGACCGCGCTGATCAGCATGATCAATGCCAGCACTGCCGATAGTAAGCATTTCAGTTTCTTGTTCAATTTTATTCCTCCGTTTCAGACGTTCGTCTGTAAACTATATGTACTGATTTCTGTTTTATGAATCGTCAGTCGAATCTGACGGACGTAATATGCGAATTAGTCGATGAACTGGATCTCGTTGTTATCCATGCTCTTGATGCGGGCGAGCGACTCGACGCGGACGCCCATATCGCGGATCAGCTGACCGCCGTTCTGGTAGGCTTTCTCGATAACGATACCCGCGCCGACGATGGTGGCGCCCGCGTGCTGGATCAGCTCGATCAGTCCGTGCAGCGCGGAGCCCATCGCGAGAAAGTCGTCGATGATGAGCACCTGTTTCTGAGTGTCGAAGGTGAACTTACCAATCTTGTACATGGTGATTTCCTTGCCTTTCTTGCCCTTGACGCGGCGCAT
>OMTA01000176.1 GCA_900313895.1 uncultured Eubacteriales bacterium
ACGCTGAGGAGATCGGCTTGCAGGGAACGGAAAACTGATCATAAACGATCACACCCGCAACAGTTACTTTTGTCACTGTTGCGGGTGTTTCTTTGTTAAGGCGCGGTAAAAACGGGCGCGTGATTTGCTCTTTTTAATCTAAGATCTGACCGTCTCTTGCAATCGTCACGACCTGCCACGGAATGAACTTCCCGCTGTTTTTGAGCGCCTGCTCCGCGGCTCTCTGCAAGCCGCCGCAGCACGGCACTTCCATTCGCAAGATGGTAACGCTCTTGATGTCGTTATTGCTGATGATCTCGGTCAGCTTGTCGGTGTAGTCTACCATATCAAGCTTCGGGCAGCCTATCAGGGTGATCTTGCCCTTCATGAATTCCTCGTGCATATTAGCGTAGGCGTAGGCGGTGCAGTCAGCGGCGATCAGCAGCTTTGCGCCGTCATAGAACGGAGCGACTGTCGGCAACAGCTTGATCTGGCAAGGCCACTGGTTGAGCCGTGATACAGGCTTGCCTGTTGCGACAGGTGTTTCCTCAAATTCAGGTTTATCAAAGGTCATCATTTTTGAACCGGGGCAGCCGTCTTATCCTCCTGTGCTTTCTTAACTGCTGTTTCGTCATATTCGGGAGCCTCGCGCTCCTCAAAGGTGATTGCTCCTGTCGGACAGCTCGGCAGACAATCACCGAAGCCGTCGCAGAAATTCTCGCGCATCAGCTTCGCCTTGCCGTTCACCATCTCGATCGCGCCCTCGTGGCACGCGTTGGCGCAAGCGCCGCAGCCGTTGCATTTCTCTTCATCAATGCGGATGATCTTGCGGATCATATTCATTCCTCCCTTGACTTTCTGAGGTCATTATACTATGATGGACTCGATAAATATGTTGTAATTACAACAAAAGGAGAAAATATGAAAAATTATTATCAATCCGTTATCTTCAAGGATATGACTCAGGAGGAAATCGAATCCTGCCTGACGGAACTCCGTGCCACGGAAAAGAGATACAAGAAGGACGAAATGATCCTCATAGCAGGCGATACCACCGAACGCTTCGGGCTGGTACTGGAGGGCAGCGTGACGATCGAGAGCAACGATATCTGGGGTAACCGCACAATCCTGAGCCACGTCGGCAATCGACAGTTTTTCGCCGAGACCTACGCCTTGCTCGAGGATGAAACGCTCCTCGTCGACGTCCGCGCAAATGAAAATTGCCGCATCCTGTTTTTCCGGATCGGCAGTTTGAAAAGCTTGCGTTCATCCAGTGAGCTGTGGGCGATGAAATTCATCTGCAATATGCTCGAGATCTCCGCGCACAAAAACGTTGTGCTTTCGGGCAGAAGCTTTCACATCTCGCCGAGGACGATCCGTGAGCGGATCTTATCCTACCTCAACACCGTGTCGCTCCAAAAGCACAGCACGGAGTTTGATATCCCCTTCGACCGTCAGCAGTTAGCGGACTATCTGAACGTTGACCGCTCCGCTCTGTCGAATGAGCTGAGCAAGCTGCAAAGAGGAGGGATTATATCATGCAGGAAGAATCATTTTGAATTGCTATCTCATTGATCTGAATAAGGAAAACAATTCATGATGTCATGCTACATATTCCTGGTCGATATATCTTTTGCAAAGATCTGAAAACCTATCATAAGCATTATTAATGATGTATGATCTGAACTTCCGCATAGCCCGATGAAACGATTTGATATCTTTTTAGATAATTCTAATATGTGTTTAGTTTTTTGAGTAGCTAATTGGAATTCAAGCTCCTTCTTTTGACTCTCCGCTCAGGCAGTCGATCTTTGGTTGTTTCAGTTACGAAGCCCATCTCGATCGTCTTCATGATGTTGGCGATACTCTTTTCTGAGTCGGAGAGCTGTTTTGTCAATATAGGGATTTCGCGGTTACTGGAAAGAAAACCACCAAAATCACCAACAAACTATTGTTTTCTGTTTAAGTTTGGATTATAATGCTAGCAGGAAAAACACATTGATAATGATCGGGCAAAAAAATGAGGTAGAACTTTTCGGATTCTTTAAAGAAATCACGAAAAAAGACTTTCCCAACAGGAACCAGCGGATGGGGCAACCGCCACTTGACCGCCATGAGTTGTAATCGCAGCTCGTTTTTTGTCAAGTTTCCGCAGACCGATTGATTACGAAACGCCAACAGAAATCATTTGAATATGTAATTCCTGCACCTGACCTACAGTCAAATAATTATTACAACAGGAGGATACAAACATGGGACTTTTCACCAAAAAGAATATCGCCTCGAGTTCGGGCGGCGACAGCTATCTGGAGATTTCGATGACAAAAGATGGATCTGAATACACCTTCCTGCTGGAAGGCAGACTGGACACTATCACTTCTCCCGATCTTGAAAGCAGGATCAATGAAGTCATTGGTGACGCAACGAAGCTGACCCTGGATTTCGCTAAGCTCGAATACATCTCCAGCGCGGGATTGCGTGTTCTGCTCGGCGCTTTGCAGGATATGGAAGATAAAGGAGAGATGGCTATTTGCAATCTCACCCGGCCTGTGCATGATGTCTTTGAGCTGACCGGATTCAGTCGCTTGTTCAACATCGAATAATAACTGCATGGCCTTACACTGCTTGACGATAACGGTGAGGCAACGATATAACGGAGAGAACATATGATAATTAAGAAATTGAAAGATATCCGATTATACGGACTGATTTTTACTATCGCGTCCGCCATATTTATCATAGTATTCGGCACTTCTTTTTTTACCGAAGCAAGATTGCAGCCGTATCTGTATAATTCCGGCGTAGATTCATTGGGAGCGTTAATATGCGCGGCGCTATATTATGGATGTATGACGCAGAAAAGTGAAGGGATAAGAGCCTTCAGAATACTGATCCTTTTGGTAAGCGCCTGCTTTGTCGTCAATGTAATAATCTGTTATACGGTACTGGTGCCGGATAGTCGCACGCTCTGTTTCGTTTTCTGCCTTTTGAGTAAGCTGATCGATCTTGCAATGATCTTACTCTTCTACCTGTATGTAAGAGAAACGCTCGGCTTTGAGGGAAAGCTCGCCCTTATTGCGAAAAAGCTCATCCCTATCCTGCTGGTCGTTCAAACGATTGTTATGCTCGCAAATATTTTTACGCCGGTTACCTTCACAGTCACCGCTGAAGGGATGTATGAGGAAACGGCAATTGATTTGATCGAGGAAGTTTTCCTTGCCGTAACATCTGTTCTTACGGCCATAATGATCCTTAAGTCCCACAACCCATTCAGCCAGAAAGCGGCTGCTTTGACTTTTATCATTTTGCCGCTTATCGAATTCGTCCTGATCGGCGGCAGTTTCGGCGAAGCCAGCCAGTACGGGGTCGTTTTGATGTCGCTGATCATCATGTACTGTGTGATTTTCAATGCCAAGAGCAGAAAGCTGGCGTCTACGGAGACCGAACTCAATATGGCGACCGAGATCCAGACCGGTATGCTCCCTTCCATCTTTCCGGCTTTTCCCGAACGTCCGGAGTTTGATATCCATGCTTCCATGGATCCGGCTAAGGAGGTCGGCGGCGATTTCTACGACTTCTTCATGATCGACGACGATCATCTGGCGCTGGTGATAGCCGACGTATCCGGAAAAGGCGTTCCGGCGGCGTTGTTCATGATGTCCTCAAAGATCCTTATCAACGACCATGCTCTTATGGGTGGCTCTCCGGCAGAGATACTCGAAAGAGTCAACAAGCAGATCTGTGCCAACAACGATGCACATATGTTCGTGACGGTATGGCTGGGTATCCTCGAAATCAGCACAGGCAAGCTCACCACCGCAAGCGCCGGTCATGAGTATCCTATCATCAACACGACCGGAAAATATGTATTGCTGAAGGACAAGCACGGCCTGGCGGTCGGCGCATTTGAAATGTCCAAGTATAAGAACACCGAGCTCCAACTCAAGAAGGGTGACAGCATCTTTGTCTACACCGACGGCGTTGCAGAAGCCACTGATGCGAACAATCAGCTCTTCGGTACAGACCGCACCTTGGAAGCCCTCAACGCGATTCCCGAGGGTGCTTCACAAAAAGAGATTCTGGCGGGAGTGCGCGCCGCTGTCGATGCTTTTGTGAAAGAAGCGCCCCAGTTTGACGATCTGACGATGCTCGGCTTGAAATATAACGGGCCTCAGGATGACGCCGCAGTGGAGGATGATTCATGAAAGAACTTGTCATCGCGGCTGACAGGAATAATCTGCTGAAGGTACAATCGTTCATCGATGAACAGTTGGAAGATGCAGGTTGTCCAATGCTGACGCAAATTGCGATCGATGTTGCGGTTGAGGAGATTTTTGTCAACATTTCGAGCTATGCCTACGATAAAGA
>OMTA01000189.1 GCA_900313895.1 uncultured Eubacteriales bacterium
TGTATCGGCTCCTGCACCAACTCCAGCTATACCGACCTGATGAAGGTCGCGCATATCTTAAAAGGCAAAACCGTTGCGGACAGCGTATCGCTCGCGATCGCGCCCGGTTCGAAACAGGTTCTCAATATGCTGGCGCAGAACGGCGCGCTGGCTGATATCATCGCGTCCGGCGCGAGGATCCTCGAGTCCGCGTGCGGCCCTTGTATCGGTATGGGTCAGTCGCCTAATTCAAAGGGCGTTTCTCTCAGAACCTTTAACCGCAACTTCTTAGGCAGAAGCGGAACCAAGGACGCCGATATCTATCTGGTTTCTCCCGAGGTCGCGGCGGTATCCGCTCTGACCGGCGTTATCACCGATCCGAGATAGTACGCTGACGGCTACAAGGTAGAAATGCCCGAGCATTTCCTCATCAACGACAATATGATCATCGAGCCGGCGTCTGTTGAAGAGATGGATCAAATCGAAGTCCTCAGAGGCCCGAACATCAAGGAATTCCCGAAAACGACCGCGATGGCGGAAAGCATCGAGGCAACCTGTTCCTTAAAGGTCGAGGACAATATCACCACCGACCACATCATGCCCGCGGGCGCGAAGATCCTTCCCCTGCGCTCCAACATCCCCGCGATCTCCGAATACTGCTTCACGGTATGTGATACCGAGTTCCCGAAGCGCGCGAAAATGCTGGGATCGTCGATCATCGTCGGCGGCTCCAACTACGGTCAGGGATCATCAAGAGAACACGCGGCGCTGGCTCCTCTGTATCTCGGCGTCAAGGCGGTTCTGGTCAAGAGCTTTGCGCGTATCCACAGAGCGAATCTCATCAACGCCGGTATCCTGCCGCTT
The DNA here is from genome assembly GCA_900313895.1 of uncultured Eubacteriales bacterium. Taxonomy (GTDB): domain Bacteria; phylum Bacillota; class Clostridia; order Oscillospirales; family Acutalibacteraceae; genus Ruminococcoides. The sequence goes on from OMTA01000189.1 coordinate 844, forward strand.
GAATTTGAAAACGAGAACGACTACGCAAATATCGCCCTCGGCGACAATCTGGCGATCGAAAAGGTCAGAGAGCAGATCGCGGCAGGCGATACCATCGTGATCCAGAACAAAACCAAGAATACGGAGATCGTCGCGAAATGCAGCCTGACCGATCGTCAGAAGGCGATCATCCTCGCGGGCGGTCTGCTCAACTATACCATTTCGAAATAAGGAGTACACTATGGCAAAAATACAAATGACAACGCCGCTGGTCGAGATGGACGGCGACGAGATGACCAGAGTGATCTGGAAGATGCTGAAAGACAAGCTCATCCTCCCCTTTGTCGATCTCAAGAGTGAATACTATGATCTCGGTCTTGAGAAGCGTAACGAAACGGACGATCAGATCACCATAGACTCGGCTGAGGCTACCAAAAAATACGGCGTAGCGGTCAAATGCGCTACCATCACCCCTAACGCGGCTCGCATGGATGAATACAACCTCAAGGAGATGTGGAAATCTCCGAACGGCACGATCCGCGCGATCCTGGACGGCACGGTCTTTCGCGCGCCGATCCTCGTCAAGGGTATCACCCCTTATCTGCCGACATGGACAAAGCCCATCTGCATCGCGCGTCACGCTTACGGCGATGTGTATAAGAACACGGAGATGAAGGTGGAAAAAGGCGCGAAGGCGGAGCTGTGCGTTACCGATAAAGACGGCAACGAAAAGCGTCAGACCATCTTTGATTTTGAAAAGAGCGGCGGCGTGATCCAAGGGATGCACAACCTGGAATCCAGTATCTCTTCCTTTGCGAGAGCTTGCTTCAACTACGCGCTGGATCAGAAGCTGGATCTGTGGTTCGCGACCAAGGACACGATCAGCAAGACCTATGACCACACCTTCAAGGATATTTTCCATGAAATCTTTGATAACGAATACAAGGATAAATTTGAAGAGGCGGGCATCACCTACTTCTACACCCTGATCGACGATGCTGTCGCGCGCGTGATCCGCTCAAACGGCGGCTATATCTGGGCTTGTAAGAATTATGACGGCGACGTCATGAGTGATATGATCGCGACCGCTTTCGGATCACTCGCGATGATGACATCCGTTCTGGTATCTCCCGAAGGCGTATATGAATACGAGGCGGCTCACGGTACTGTACAGCGTCACTATTACAAGCACTTAAAGGGTGAAGAGACCTCCACCAACTCCGTCGCGACCATCTTCGCGTGGTCCGGCGCGCTGAGAAAACGCGGTGAGCTCGACGGCAACAATGAACTGGTGGACTTTGCCGATAAGCTGGAAAAAGCTACCATCGATACCATCGAAAGCGGTATCATGACCGGCGATCTTTACCTGCTTAGTTCCCTTGAAAACAAACAAAAGGTCAATACGGAAGAATTCCTTGACGCGGTTCACGACAAGCTCGCCGCGGCGATCTGAGGAATACGGGTATCAGAACAATGAAAGACATTTCGATTCAAGTTATTAAGCGCCTCCCCCGCTACTATCGCTTTTTGACAGAGCTCGAAAACAGCGGCGTAGATAAAATATCCTCAACTAAACTGGCTCAAATCATGAGCTCGACCGCGTCTCAGGTCAGGCAGGATCTCAACTGCTTCGGCGGATTCGGTCAACAGGGCTATGGCTATCCGGTCGCTTCGCTGCGTAAAGAGATCGGCAGGATCCTCGGTCTGGATCACACCCATAACGCGATCCTTTTGGGCGCGGGAAATCTGGGACGCGCGATCGCAACGCACCTCAATTTTGAATCGCTCGGATTCAAGCTGACGGCGATCTTTGAAAAGGATAAAAAGCTGATCGGCACGATGCTCAGGGGGATCGAAGTCAAATCCGACAATGAGATCGAGGACTATGTCCGCGGGAATCAAGTTGACACAGCGTTTCTGACGTTGCCGAAGGATTCGGTGGAGCCACTGATTGAAAAGCTCTACGGCTTGGGGATCAGGAACTACTGGAACTTCAGTCATTTTGATATCGCGCGTGAGTATAACGACACCATTGTTGAGAATGTCCATCTGGGCGACAGCCTGATGACCCTTTGTTATCGCATCAACGAAAACAATCAATAAGAAAACTGCCATGGCGGATCCGTTCGCTATGGCGTTTTTTTGCTGCGATTTTCCTTTTTTTACAAGATACGATATTCTTCTTGCAATTACGCGGGAGATTATATATAATGTATGCGTTAATGCTTTTATTCAGATAAGGAGTAATTATGAAAAAAGTAGCCATTATCACGGATTCTAACTCAGGCATCACACAGGATGAGGCGCGCGATCTCGGCGTCAGCGTTGTCCCGATGCCGTTCTATATCGACGATCAGCTTTTCTATGAGGGTGTTTCTCTGACGCAGGAGGAGTTTTACGAAAAGCTCGAAAACGATCATGAGATCCAGACCTCTCAGCCCTCGCCCGCGGATCTGCTGTTTCTATGGGACGAGGCCTTGAAAGAGGCGGAGTCGATCGTCTATATCCCGATGTCAAGCGGACTGAGCAGTTCCTGCGAGACAGCGACGATGCTCGCGCTCGACTATGACGGCAAGGTTCAGGTCGTGAATAATCAGCGAATCTCTGTCACGCAAAGGCAATCTGTGCTGGACGCGATGGAATTGGCGGATCAGGGAAAATCCGCCGAGGAGATCAAAGAGATCCTCGAAAACGAGAAATTCCAAAGCAGTATCTATATCTCGCTGGATACGCTGAAATACCTGAAAAAAGGCGGTAGGATCACCCCTGCCGCGGCTGCGATCGGTACCGTTCTCGGTTTGAAGCCCGTTTTGCAGATCAACGGCGAAAAGTTGGACGCCTATGCCAAGGTTCGCGGTAAAAAAGCGGCAAAGGAAACGATGCTTGACGCGATGAAAAAGGATTTAGCGGAAAAATTCAAGGGC
>OMTA01000084.1 GCA_900313895.1 uncultured Eubacteriales bacterium
TAACACAAAGGCAAAGGAATGCGCCATGCTCGGACTGCCGTTCGAGAGCATCTTTGCGGATGAAGTGGATATCGCGGGTCGCAAGGTCAACGGCAAAACGCTCAAGTGGTCGGTGTTCCACGACTTCCCCGCAGGTAGGATGTACAGCGTCATGCAGGAGGATGTTTTCCCGTTCATCAAGAACCTTCACACGGACAAGAACAGCGCCTATGCCAAATACATGGACGACGCGATCTTTATGATCCCCACTCCGCTCGTGCTCTCCAAGGTTGTCGACTCGCTCGATGTGATCTATGACCTCATGAGCAAGGATCAGAGCGCCGACGTCCGCGGCGATACCTACGAATATCTGCTCAGTAAGATCTCGCAGTCGGGACTGAACGGTCAGTTCCGTACCCCGCGCCATATCATCAGCATGATGGTACAGCTCATGCAGCCCACCCCCGAGGGCGTGATCTGCGATCCCGCGTGCGGCACCTCGGGCTTTTTGATCACGACGGCGGAGTATCTGAAAAAGAACCGCAAGGAAGATATCTTCTACAACAAGCAGAAGAAGGATCATTTCATGAATCATATGTTCTTCGGCTACGACATGGATCGCACCATGCTGCGTATCGGCGCGATGAACATGATGACCCACGGCATCGAAAGCCCCTATATCGAATACCGCGACAGCCTGAGCGACCAGAATCAGGATAAGGGCAAGTACAGCCTGATCCTCGCCAACCCGCCGTTCAAGGGCAGTCTCGATTATGACTCGGTATCGGCTGATCTCTTGAAGGTCTGCAAGACAAAGAAGACCGAGCTTCTCTTCATCGCGCTGTTCCTCAGGATGCTGCGCGTGGGCGGGCGCTGCGCCTGCATCGTACCCGACGGCGTACTCTTCGGCTCGTCAAAGGCGCATCAGGCGATCCGCAAAATGCTGATCGAGGACAACCGCCTCGAAGCGGTGATCTCCATGCCCTCGGGCGTGTTCAAGCCCTACGCAGGCGTCAGCACGGGGATCCTGATCTTCACCAAGACCGGACACGGCGGCACGGACAAGGTATGGTTCTATGATATGCAGGCGGACGGTCTGAGCCTTGACGACAAGCGCTCACCGATAGCGGAGAACGACATCCCCGATATCATCGAGCGGTTCCAAAATCGAGAGAAAGAAGCCGACCGCGAACGCACCGAAAAATCCTTCTTTGTCGAAAAGAGCGAGATCGCCGAAAACGGCTATGACCTCAGTATCAACAAGTACAAAAAGGTCGAGTATATCCCCGTCGAATACCCGCCCACAAGCGAGATTCTCGCCGACCTCAAACAGCTCGAAACCGAGATCGCCAAAGGGCTCACAGAACTGGAGGGAATGTTATCATGAAAAAAGAGAACAGGATGACTCAAACAAGTAAAAACTGGAGCCATCTATATATCATGCATAAAGACAGACGCGTCGCCACCATCTACAGAACCGGTAAATGCACCATCTACTATTCATCGTTCATGCCGTATAATCTTTATCTGGAAGCGGAAGACGATCTCGACACCCGGTTGAATAACCTGAACAATTTTTACTACTGGTGTTCCAGCCGATTGTTGACGCTTGACCGCAAATATGCAAAAGAGATCCTCAACAGTATCGGAGCCATGCAAGCAATCACAGATAAAGACAGAGCCGATATCGCGATCTCTTATCACTGTCTGAGTCTGACGGATGTATACTGGATAAAGCTGTTCCGCGAGGATCTTGATTTTGATCGCATCAGCCTGTATAGGCACTCTCTGAGCAACGCCTTTGCCGACGTCAGTCTGAGAGGTGTTTTGACTGTGCAGAACGCGGATCTGATCGATGATCGCGACGTAGCCGGCGATATCGGGACACAGGGCGTTGCCCCCAAGGCGTGGATCCGCGGTGAGGACGGATTTTATTTGTATAAAGACGGCGATCCCCGTGACGTTGAGGCAGAGCTTCTCGCGTCCAGAATTGTCGATTGCTTTGACATCAGCCATGTATCGTATACCCGGGACACTTTCTCGGGCGTTACGGTATCTAAATGCCGTATCGTTACTTCCGAGGACGTCGGGATCGTTCCTTTTGAACACGTTTCGATCTACTGTGAAAACCACAACCGTGATCCTCTTGACTTTGTACTCAGACGAGATCCCTATGACTATTACATGATGAATATCATCGACTATCTGATCGGCAATACCGACCGCCACTGGGGCAACTGGGGATTTTCTGTTGACAATGCGACAAATAAGCTCAAACAGCTATACCCTCTGATGGACTTCAACAAATCCTTTTTGTCATACAACACAACAGACGGCGCTAAATGTCTTGCGCGCGGAACGGGCTTCTCACAAAAAGACGCTGCTCTTGAAGCAGTCAAAAAAGTGGGCTTGAATCGGATATCCGAGAGACAGATGTTCTTCACGCGACTCAACCTTTTGGAAGAAGCCGCGGGCGACACTCCGACCATTTTGAGCCTGTCCTCTGACCTGTCCGTTACATCGAGCTTTGGCGCAACGCTTGTAACAGAACACGAATATGACAACTCTGAGACCGGTTTCACCGTAACTTACGATACTTCGGAGGGGATATTGTGAGATATCGATTAGAAGAGCTGTTTGATCTTCAAATGGGAAAAACGCCTGCAAGAGCTAATCTGGATTACTGGAACGGTACAAATAAATGGGTTTCCATTTCTGATTTATCAAGTTATGATAAATATGTTACCGACACAAATGAGTGTATTTCGGATTTAGGTGTTTCGGAAAGCGGTATAAAGGTAGTACCTAAAAATACGGTCATCATGAGCTTCAAGCTATCCATCGGTAAGACCGCAATCACTACCGAAGAAGTTTATACCAATGAAGCCATTATGGCATTTATTGATAAAGGGATTTGTGAAATAAACACGGATTATCTTTATTATCTGTTTTCAGGGACGGATTGGAATAAAGGGACTAATAAGGCTGTTCTTGGATTGACGCTAAACAAAGCGACATTGTCAAAGAAAGAAATAGATATTCCTGATTTACATACGCAAAATGAAGTGGTAAAAAAGCTTGACGCTTTATCAAACGTAATACAATTACAAAAACATAGTTTGGATAAACTGGACGAGCTTATCAAATCCCGATTTGTTGAGATGTTTGGGGATGAAACGAATCCCCAAGATTTGCCCGTAGTAAACGTGGAAGATGTTGCAGATGTATCGGTCGGTGTGGTAATAAAGCCTGCACAATATTACACTGACTCAGCACATGGGGTTAAAGCGTTTCGCTCTTTGAACATTGGTTCCATGAGGATAATGGATTCGGATTGGGTGTATTTTTCACAGGAGGGTAACGAGAGGAACGCCAAATCACAACTCAAAGAAAATGATCTTCTTGTTGTTCGTTCTGGAGCTCCAGGAACTTCTTGTGTAGTAACAAAACAATATGAAGGCTGTAACGCAATTGATATCATCATAGCTCGACCGTATATTGCACAAATCAACCCATATTACTTGTGTACTTATACGAATATGCCTCACGGCAAACGACAGATTGTAGAAGGTACCAGTGGAGCGGCTCAACAACATTTCAATGTTGGAAAGTACAATAAACTGAGAGTAATGTTACCTTCTATAGAGTTGCAAAACCGTTTTGTAGACATAATAAATCAAATCGACAAATCAAAATTGGTAGTTAAAAAATCTATCGACAAGCTCGAAACCCTAAAAAAGTCATTAATGCAGGAATACTTTGGATAGAAAGGATAAAATATGTTTGGTAAAATAATTTATTATGACAAGAAAACTATTGGTGAATATAAATCATTAATAACTGGTCAAAAACAAGTTGAGGTTACTGAGTACGAAGTTGCTAACGGAAAAGGACTTGGTGTTGATTTCAAAGCGGTAAAAGCAGACCTTTCCGCTGACAAAAAATATACAGCTAAAATCACTGAGAGCGCCTTGTTTGAGTGCAATGAATTTGAGACCTTGTTGGAAAAAAGAGAAGGCGATGATTATTTCGATTTCTCCACATCTGATGACTATGATTTAGAAACCGTCCCTAAAAGTAGTATTATAAAGATCGAGGCAAGCATTTGTATACCTGAGAGCTTTGATATGATGCAGATGGTGGAACAATTTAAGCCATTATTAATCTCTTCTATGCAAAGTGAAACTACTGATAAGAATGAACAAACAGCATTAGAAGCATTTCTTTCTGAAGCTAACGCATCTAAAATACCTGTTGTGATTGATAGCAATGACAAATTGTTACTGTGTACTAAATTGAATAAAGATTATTTAACAATCGACTTTCAAGAGTTTGCTGATACAGATGAAGAAGTAACAATTTTAGCAAGAATATCATCTAGAGTCGTAAAAAACGATAAACCATTCTATGATCCGCTAAAAGATTTTATGACACTAAATCGGGCAATGCGTAAATCTATTGGGGAACGGAATAAGAACATTGAAGCAATCAAAGCTGATGAGGATTATCGTACATTAGACGTTTTGGCGATTTATAGATAAAGGAGGATTATAATGGATAAGGAAATCGCAAAAGAAGTAGTTAAAGAAATTGGTAAGGATGTGTACAGTGACGGAGTAAAGCCCGTAGTTAAACCTTCCGGCGAACTGGTGGGTTTGGTACCCCGTGCGATTAAAGCCGCTTTATCTCCATTGGAAAAATGGATATTGAAACGAGAGTATAATGTAGAAGAAACAAAAAAACTCTTGGAGAAAAAACTAGAAAACGTACCTCCTGAATTGATAGAAGAACCAGAACCTCATATTGCTGTACCTGCTATTCAATACATAAGTTATTGTATGGACAATGCCGAATTACGTGATATGTATGCTAACCTTCTTGCTAATTCAATGAACAAAGTAGTAAAGAATGGAGTTCATCCCGGATTTGTTGAAATCATTAAACAATTATCACCCGATGAAGCCAAAATAATGAAATACTTTAGTCATACAGATACTATTCCGATTATTGATTTAAAAAGAGAAAACGAAAAGGGAGAAGGTATAGCTGTTATTAAGAATTTCTCAAGTATTGGAAAAGACGCAGGATGCGAAGATGTTATCGGTATAGGAAAGAGTTTTGACAATCTTATCAGATTAGGACTAATAAAGCGTGCTGATGCTTTTCGATCTCTTGTACAAAAAGACAGATATACCCCATTAAAAGAGCATCCCTTTATTAAAACAAATGCAGATAGAATAAAAAATGGTCCTGAACCATATAACGTACCAAATTACACTGAGAGTTATTTATTCTTAACTGATTTTGGTAAATCTTTCTGTAATATCTGCATCGATACAATAAAAGTTATCACCATTCCGTTACCGTTAGATTTAAACAATAACAATCAAGGGTGACTCACATGACCAACTTTGATTTTTTAAAATTGGACAAGGGGTTTGAGGGCTTTGCGGATGTGGCGATCAGCGCGGAGCGGATCTTACATATCGATCCCGACGCCTGCGCGTTCAACTGCCGCAGGGCGATGGAGTTCGCGGTCAAGTGGATGTATTCGGTCGACAAGGATCTCAAGCTGCCGTATAACGACAGCCTCGCGGTGCTGATGTCTACCGAGGAGTTCCGCGATATCGCGGGCGACGATATCCTGCGCCGCATGGACTTCATCCGCAAGGTTGGCAACCGCTCCGCCCATACCGGTCAAAAGGTCACTGTTCAGCAGGCTGAGCTGTGCGTAGAGAATCTCTTTTACTTCATGGATTTCGTCGCCTACTGCTACGGCAAGGATTATCACGAGCGGAGCTTTGACCCCTCACTGCTCAGGCTTACCGCCGAAGAAGCGATGGCGATGGTATCTGACGGCGAAAAGGTCGATATCGACAGCCTGAAAGCAGAGAATGAACGCTTGAAGGCTGAGACCGCCAAGCTCGCCGCAAAGGAGATCGACCTCAAAAAGCTGACAGCGGAGAATCAAAGTCTGCGCGAGGAGCTGACCGCTCGCCGATCCGAACAACAGCAGACCTATACGCCCAAACCGATCGACCTCTCCGAATTTGCGACGCGCAAGATCTATATCGACACCATGCTGACCGACGCGGGCTGGACGCAGGGCAGGGACTGGCTGGACGAAGTGGAGCTGCCCGGTATGCCGAACCGCTCCGAGGTCGGTTATGCCGACTATGTGCTCTACGGCGACGACGGCAGGGCGCTCGCGGTGATCGAAGCAAAGCGCACCTGTAAGGATCCCACCGTCGGCAGACAGCAGGCAAAGCTCTATGCCGATCTGCTCGAAAAGCAATACCACCGCCGTCCGGTCATCTTCCTGACCAACGGCTTTGATACCCGCATCGACGACGTCGTATATCCCGAGCGCAGGGTAGCGGCGATCTGGTCAAAGCGCGATCTGGAAAAGTTCTTCAACCTGCAGACCATGCGCCGACCGCTCCAAAATATCTATATCAACCGCGATATCGCCGGGCGCTATTATCAGGAAGCGGCGGTCAAGGCGGTGTGCGACGCTTTTGACAACAAGAACCGCCGCAAGGCGCTGCTTGTCATGGCGACCGGTTCCGGCAAGACGAGGACGATCATCTCGCTGTGCGACGTTCTGTTACAACACGGCTGGGTGAAGAATATCCTGTTCCTCGCCGACCGCACCTCACTGGTCACGCAGGCAAAGCGCAGCTTTGTCAACCTCCTGCCCGATCTGAGCGTGACGAATCTGTGTGAGGAAAAGGACAACTATACGGCGCACTGTGTTTTCTCGACCTATCAGACGATGATGGGCTGTATCGACGAGGTCAAGGACGACGAGGGCAAGCTCTTCACCTGCGGTCACTTTGATCTTTTGATCTGCGATGAGGCGCACCGCTCCATTTACAACAAGTATAAGGATATCTTCAACTACTTTGACGCGCCGCTGGTGGGACTCACCGCGACCCCGAAGGATGAGGTAGAGAAAAACACCTATGAGGTGTTCGATCTGAATGATAACGAACCGACCTATGCCTACGAGCTGAGCCAGGCGGTCAAGGACGGCTTTCTGGTCGACTTCATGTCGGTGGAAACACGGCTGAAATTCATCGAGCAGGGTATCGTCTATGATGAGCTGTCCGATGAGGATAAGGCGGCATATGAGAGCACCTTCACCGATGAGGACGGCGAAATGCCCGACAGCATCGGCTCGGGTGCGCTGAATGAATGGATCTTCAACACCGATACGATCCGTGAGGTGCTGCATATTCTGATGACCAACGGCTTGACGGTGGATTACGGCCAGAAGATCGGCAAGACGATCATCTTTGCGAAGAACCATAACCACGCGGAGAAGATTCTCGAGGTGTTCAACAAGGAGTATCCGCATCTGCAGCACGGCTTTGCCAAGGTGATCGACAACCATGTCAATTATGCGCAAAGCCTGATCGACGAGTTCTCCGATCCGCAGAAGATGCCGCAGATCGCGATCTCGGTCGATATGCTCGACACGGGTATCGACGTGCCCGAGGTGCTGAACCTTGTGTTTTTCAAGAAGGTCATGAGCAAGGCGAAGTTCTGGCAGATGATTGGCCGCGGCACCAGATTATGCGAAAACCTGCTTGACGGCAAGGATAAGGACAAGTTCTATATCTTCGACTTTTGCGGTAACTTTGAGTTCTTCCGCATGAACAAGGGTAAGCCAAGCGCCAATAATGCGGCGCTGCAAAGCGCGATCTTCCACCTGAAGGCACAGATCGTATTCAAATTACAGGACTTGCAGTATCAGACGACCGACCTGATCGCGTTCAGAGAATCACTGGTCGATGATATGGTACATAAAACGCTGGAGCTGAACCGAGAGAATTTTGCCGTTCGACAGCATTTGCGCTATGTCGAGAAGTTTTCTTCCAAGGACAACTACACCTCGCTGACTTATGAGGACACGCTGACGATCCGCGACGAGCTGGCGCCGTTGATCATCCCCGACGAGGATGATGCGAAAGCGGTGCGCTTTGACGCGCTGATGTACGGGATCGAGCTGTGTTATCTTGCCGGTAAAAAGTACGGCAAGCGCAGAAAGGATTTCTTCGGCAAGGTGCAGGGTGTCGCGAGTGTGGCGAATATTCCCGAGATCATGGCGCAGTCTGAGTTGATCAACAAGATCTTGCATACAGATTACTTTGACAACGCGGGGATCAACGAATTTGAGCATATCCGCGAGTGCCTCAGGAATCTGATGAAATACATCCCTTATCGGGGCGATATTTACAACACCAATTTCGATGACGAGATCCTTTCAATGGACTGGAACGAATCCGAGCTTGATAGTGACGATTTGCAGAACTACCGCGAAAAGGTAGAGTATTATATCCGTCAGCATCAGGGCGAGGGTGCGATCGCCAAGCTGAAAGGGAATGTCCCGCTGACGTCAGAGGATATCGCAGGGTTGGAAGATCTGCTATGGAATGAGCTTGGTTCCAAAGAGGAATATGAGGCGCAGTACGGCACAAAGCCGCTCGGCGAATTTGTGCGCGAGATCGTTGGCATGGATATGAAAGCGGCAAAAGAGGCCTTTGCCGAATATCTGAGCGACGCGAACCTCGACAGCCGACAAATCTACTTCGTCAATCAGATTGTTGAATACATCATCCACAACGGCGTTATGAAGGATCTGTCAGTCTTGCAGGAACCACCCTTCACCGACAGAGGCAGTATTGTTGAGGTGTTTACAGATGTATCCTTATGGCAAAGGATCAGAAATACGATTGAGATCATCAACCAAAACGCTGCGGCTTAATAG
>OMTA01000083.1 GCA_900313895.1 uncultured Eubacteriales bacterium
ACGGGCTCGTACATCACGGTCAGGATCTCCTTCGGCGGCTTCTTCTTATTCAAAAGGCTGATCAGGTGATTCGCGTCATCCTCACAGTCGGCGTGAGCGATACCGACGACCTGTGTTTCCGGATCCTTGACCAGCTGATTGTACTTTTGCGCCAATCCGTCGATCGCGCGTTTTCTGCCGATCGTTTTCGCGAAATTCACGATCTCACCGTTTTCATTTCCCTTGAGAAGCGGTTTGACGTGCAGCATATTGCCGACGATCGCGACTGATCCCTTGACCCTTCCGGTCTTTTTCAGATACATCAGATCGTCCACGGTGAACACCTGATACATCCGCTTCTTTTCCTCCTGGATGATCTCATAGACCTCGTCGATCGTCATTCCGTCTTTACGCATATCCACGGCTCTGAGGACAAAGATCCCCTCGCCCAGTGACGCCGCCAGCGTATCGATCAGCAGGATCTTGCGATCCGGATACTTCGCGCCGAGCTCCTTTTTAGCCGCCTCCGCACAGTGATACGAGCCGCTGATACCCGACGACATACAGATCATCAATATATCGTCGCCCTTTTTAAGATACGGCTCAAAGAACTCGATATAGCTGTAAAGGTTGATCTGAGACGTCCTGACGTCAGCGCCCATGCGCATCGCCTTATAAAACTTTTTAGCGTCAAAGCCTTCTGTATCAAGGCAGGAGTACACCTTATCTTTGATGAAATAATTGAACGGTACAACGCCGATCTGATGCTCCGCAAGGTACGCGGAAGGAAGATTTGCCGATGTGTCGGTCAAAATGGTAAAGCTCACAAAGATTACCTCCGTAAAATCTATGATGACGCGCCGCCGAAGTGCGGCTGTGAAGAATTCATACCATATCACACAATGATCTGTTTCTATCATAATAACGAAACCAAAAAAATACAATCTACAAAGCCGATTTACGCCTCTATCCCCTCTCCACCACCTGTCTACCGCATTTTTTATTCTCTCTACTCAGGGTAGAAAGCCACTGTTTAAGCCGATTATATCAGCAAGTTGGAAAACATCGCCTTAACTTCCAAGCATTGAGGATTGAACTTTTGCCTACCGTTTTGCTATGATAAAGCCGAAGAATTCTTCACCCGGAAAACACCGGTTTTCGATCAGTCATCATCCATCGAAAGCCGAAATTCACCACAAGGAGGACATATGAAATCATTCCGAAAAATCATCGCAGTAACACTCGCGATCCTGACCATGCTATCCGTCAGTATACCCGTCAGCGCGGCAAAATCACCATGCAACGCTCATCCATCCGAAAGCTGCCCGCAGTCCGAACTGATCGAGCGATTATGCAAAAACGGTCAATACAATTGGCTATGCCGTTTGATCCTATATAAAGGTAAAAGCTGCCAACCGAATTCCTGTCCCGTACAGCAGCCGACCTCTCCTGACGCAACAGAACCTACAGCCGAGCAGCCGACGATCCCCGCGCCGAAGCCGACGGAACCCGCAAAGCCCGAACCGACCGCTCCCATAGCCGAACCTACCACCCATGTGCAGCAGGACAACACGCTGTCTGCCTATGAGCGCGAGGTCGTTGCCCTGACCAACCGGTACCGCGCGCAGTACGGCTTATCCCCTCTGACGATCGACACCCATCTCAGCGAGATCGCGCGGATGAAGTCCCTGGATATGCACGACAAGCGCTATTTTGACCACAACTCCCCCACCTACGGCTCACCGTTCGATATGATGAAGCGCTTCGGCGTCACCTACCGTACAGCGGGCGAGAACATCGCGATGGGATACCGTACCGCCCAAAGCGTCGTTGACGGATGGATGAACTCCCCAGGTCACCGCGCCAACATTCTGAACAAGAGCTTCACCAAAATCGGCGTAGGCTATGTAGCCGACGGAAGCTATTGCACCCAGATGTTCATCGGCTGACCGTATGGGTAACGATACCAAAGCGCGATTTATAATTCGATTTTAGAATTATTACAAAAAGGATACCAACATTTGGAAATCCACCGTGATTCACGGTGGATTTTTCTTTATTCGCATCAAAAAAGGCATTTATTTTTCCCCTCGAGAATTGTCAAAAATTGTCCGAATTGTCATTTTTCTACAAAGAAATTAAAAAGTTACAGGCTGTAACCAGCCCAAATGTGAACAATTTTTGTACAAAATGTATTTAAATATGAATAAACTTTAAATTCTATTGGCAAATTGACTATATTTTGCCCAAAAAGGTTGATGTCAGAATAATTCTTTGATATAATAATGACAGTTTTGTTACCAATGTGATCTCAAAACATCACGCAACCATCTCTTTTCTATTAATATTGTGCGCGAGATCAACCGATTTCGGCGCGGATCTATGGTTGCAACTCGTTCGCGGCTCTGCCGCAGAGAAAAACGGAGGTTTTTATGAAAACACTTAAAAAAGTATTGTCCATCATCATGATCGCCGCGCTCGTCGCGAGCATCTTCGTGGTGTCCACCCTTTCGTCAGGCGCTTCCGCTACCGGCGCAGGCCTTGCTGAGTATGCACTGAACGCTTACAACAGCAACTGGAGCTACGTCTACGGCGGTTCCGAGCCCGGCGCTGTTGACTGCTCGGGACTGATCTGGTCCTACTGCGGCGGCAACAGAACCAGCATGCTTGACGACGCACAGTCCAACGGCAGAGACTGGGGCTATGTCAGCAACGGCATTCCCAGAGTCCACGGCTTAGGTCTTTCCCGTCCCGGTCACGTCGGCGTTTATATCGCTGACGGTATGGAAGTAGACGCGCGCGGTTCCGACTACGGCGTTTGCTACGAGGCGATCGGCGGCTACAACAACTGGGACTGCTGGTTCAAGCTCACCGCTGTCAGCTATCCCGATACAGGTTGGGAAGAGTTCAACGGCAATTCCTATTATTATGAGAACGGCGAGTACATCGTCAACACCAGCCGCACCATCGACGGCACCACCTACTACTTCGATGAGTCCGGCGCTTGCTCCTCTAAGCCCTCTTCATCAAGCGCCGCTGCAACTACCACCGATAACAGCAGCAAGTCCACCGAGACAAAGGCTGCCGAGGACAACGGTCCTCTCAAGAGCGGTTCTCAGGGCGCAAAGGTTGAAGCGCTCCAGAAGAGACTTCAGGAGCTCGGTTACTACAACGGCGCGATCGACGGTGACTTCGGCGAGATGACCGAAACCGCGTTCAAGCTCTTCCAGAAGACCGCGGGTCTCTTTGTAGGCGGTATCGCCGGCGCGGACGCTGATCTGCTCTACGCGGACGACGCTCCCACCTACGTCGAAGAAAAGACCGAGGAAACTCCCAAGAAGAAGGATACCGAAGTCGCTGAGACCGGCGCGGAAGCTGAAGAAGCTACCGAGCCCGCTACAGAAGAAGCTACCGAGGCTGAGGACGCAGAGATGTCCTATTCCCTCGGCGATTATTCCGACGAGATCGTCACCATCCAGGAGCGTCTTAACACCCTCGGTTACCTCGAGACACAGCCCGACGGTGAGTTCGGCGCTCAGACCGAAACCGCTGTCAAGAGCTTCCAGAACATGAACGAGCTGACCGAAACCGGCGTTGTTGACGAAACCACTTACAACACTCTCTTCTCCGACGAAGCGGTCGAGATGCCTGTTCAGGAAAAGGCAGAGGAAGATAAGGCGGATGACGAGAAGGCTGACGAAAAGTCTGCCGGCAGCGTCAATGCTCCCGCCGTCACCACCCCCTCTACCGCTCCCAACACCGAGGTCGAAAAGAAAACCGCTCAGGTTTCTGCAAAGTCCCTCGCAGGCGTTACCAACTCTGTTGATATGCAGAAGAACGCAAAAACAACCAACTACGAATTCATCCTCTGGCTGGGCGTCATGATCGTTGTGATGCTGATCACCTTCGCGATCGTCTTTACCGTCGAGAAGAAGAAGCAGAGAAAAGCTGCTGCAGGCAGAAGATTCTATTGATCATCACTGATTCTTTCAGAAAAATTATTGTCTTAAGCAAAAGTCAGCGTCCACTCCGGGCGCTGACTTTTTTGTCATAACATTTAAAAAAATGAACCTTTCACCTTTCTTGTTTCTCTAATGATCAGAACCGCGATTCGAAAATGCAAATGAAAGGAAAATTACGATGGATAACAAACTCAAAAACGCTTTCAAAGAAACGCCCGAGCGTTTCCGCTATACAGTCAAATCTGCGATCGATGAAGCACAGCATACCGCCCCCTCAAAGCATCATCTCTCCAAGGGCGCAAAGATCACACTTGCCGTCATTCTGATCCTCTCCCTCATTCCCGCCGCCGTGTTCGGCGCTACCAAGATCATCGCCGGGATGAATGCGGAAAAAGAGGGCAACTACGGCGTGAAGATCATCGCGAATACCGATCCCGAGGCGGAATACCCCAAATACGTTAAGATCGACGTCAAAACGCCGAACGGCTTCGACGTCGTTCCCAACACCGACGGCATGAACTTCTATAACCTCAGCACGGAGGAGCCTTACACCGACGGCTTTTCCATCGATGCATTCCGTCCCAACTCGAACGGAATCGCAGATATCGCCGACTATGCCGAAAAGTATGAGGAAACCACGATAGCCGGTCATACCGCCTATAAAATAATTCCCGTAAAGAATCATAATTCATGGGACAGAATCTACGTTTACTATGACGACGTCAATGTGATGCTGCTCATCTACTATACGAACGTCACCGATGATCAGCTCACCGACTTCATCGAGGGGATCACCGTCAAAGAAGGGACGGCAAAGGATCACACCGAGATCGGCAGCTATGATTTCGATGATGACGATAAATCAGCGGCAGACAGCGGTTATGAGATCGCGGAGGAATACATCGAAAAACCGCTCGATACCGAGATCACCTATGCGGATTTTGGAGAGGATGGCAGCTTAGCCGATCATCCCAGCCTTTCCTGTAGAGTCAGCGGCGTCCGCGTCCTCGACAACATCAGCGAGCTGGATGAAAACGGCTTTAACGACCTGTACACGTACGACGAGATCGCCGATGAAAACGGAAGCATCCTCCCTCACACCCGCGAGGTCTGGCAGTACGGCGACGGCATCACGACCAAGGATGAACTGCTCAGCTCCGAAGAAGTCGACCGCAGACTGGTCCTGATCGATCTCGACTACACGAACCTCACCGACGAAGACAGACCCTTCTACATCCCGTGGAGGCTCAGCGCCATGACAAAGAACGCCGACGGCAGCTTCAAGCGTTCCGAATCGATCGATGCTGATCGCGATATTGCCGCGACTGAATTCGCAACAAGCGAAATCTACTATATGAGCGACCACGGCGAGGGCAAAGCCTTCTATTTTCCCACTCTCTCAGCAAACGAGAGTAAAACCATCACCATCGGCTTTATCGCCGATGCGGACAAGCTCGAGGAGCTGTACCTCACCTGCTGTCCTTCCTCCGACAGCGTCCTCTCTCCCTCCTACCCCACCGAGAATCCATACACCTATTTCCTGTTGAAGGTGCTGTAACATGATAGACAACCACAGCTTTGAGCTGCTCGTCACAGCCCAGACCGATACCCTCTACCGCGTGTCGATGTCGATGCTGAAAAATGAGCACGATGCACAGGATGCGGTGCATGACGCGATCCTGATCGCCTATCAGAACCGGCATCAACTCCGTCAGGAGCAGTACTTCGGGACATGGCTGACGCGAATCTTGATCAACGTCTGCAAAAAAGAAATCAAAAGACACACGCGCTGTACCGATATCGGGGATCAACTCCCCGATATCGCGTCGCGTGATAATCCGTACCAAAGCGTCGAGATCGCCGAAGCGATCGACGCCCTGCCGCCGAAGATCCGCCTGACCGTGATCCTGTTCTACGTTGAAAATTATTCTATCAAAGAAATAAAATCGATCTTGAAAATCCCCGAGGGTACCGTCAAAAGCCGTCTGAGCAAAGGCAGAAAATTGCTGAAAGAGTATCTTTCATAGCCGAACAATAACGCAGATAAGCGATATGCACAGAAATCCCCTGTTTATTTCTCCACCCCGCTGTCTTGCATTCCCTCTGTAAAAAAGATACAATAAGTATGTAAAAATTTTTACGGAGGTACATTTATGGCTAACAGAATCATTCTCAATCCCGTATCGTTCCACGGCAAGGGCGCGATCGCCGAGATCCCGGGTATCGCAAAGTCCAAGGGCTTTTCCAAGGTGTTTGTCTGCACCGACCCCGATCTGGTCAAATTCGGCGTTGCGCAGAAGGTCACCGATCTGCTGGATGAAGCGGGCATCGCATACTCCCTCTTCTCCGATGTCAAGGCGAATCCCACCATCGAAAACGTCCAGTCAGGCGTTGCCGCGTTCAAGGCGGCTGAGGCTGACTCCATCATCGCGATC
>OMTA01000256.1 GCA_900313895.1 uncultured Eubacteriales bacterium
GGTTGTAGGGACGAGCATCGCTCGTCCGCTAGCCTTGATAATAGATTCACCTTGATGGACGACCACTGGTCGTCCCTACAATAAACGTACCTGAATCTCTCATGGGATGATTTATTTAATCTTCCAATGAGATTTTGAACAATTTGTGAATAATCAAATTTGACCTTGACTTTCTTTGACCAATGATGTACAATATAGTCAAAGTCAGAAAAGGTCAGTCCCCTTCCCCTTGAGGGGAAGGCTAAGGAAAGAAGGTAAGAATCATGCGTATGAGCGATTTGGTGGCGCGGTATATCAACGAGATCCTGGAGCGGCAGGACGGCGAGGCGGAGATCCGCCGCAACGAGCTTGCGACTACCCTTGGTTGTGTACCCAGCCAGATCAACTATGTGATCACCTCGCGATTTACCCCCGAGCAGGGCTACATCGTCGAGTCACGACGCGGCGGCGGAGGCTATATCCGCATCACGCGTATCCATGCTACCCACGCCGAGGCGATTATGCATATCGTCAACTCGATCGGAAAGTCATTGGATAAGGCGACCGCGGAGGTGATGCTCAACAATATGCTTGAGCGCGACATGATCGACCGCAGGACGGCGCGTCTGATGGCGGCGGCGCTGGGCGAGCGGGCGTATAGGGACGTACCGCAGCAGTACCGCGATCAGGTGAGAGCGACGGTATTCAAAAATATGCTGCTCACCCTGATCGAATAGAACCATACCGTCATTGCGAAGCCCCAAAGGGGCTGTGGCAATCCCACAAAGAGGGAATTTACTTTTTCTGAACGGTATCAATGACCGGGGGATTCCCACGGGGCAAACACGCGTGTTAATGCCCCTCGGAATGACATATAATATATTATAGATATTGAATAAGGAGGAATCATTATGTTATGTCAACACTGTCAGAAAAATGAGGCTACCACTCATGTCAAGACCATGATAAACGGCGAATATGCCGAGTACCGGCTCTGTCCGGAATGTGCCCACGAGCTGGGTTACGACAATATGTTTTCCGATTTTACCGCTGATTTCGGCGGTCTGCTGGGATCGTTCTTATCGGCGGCGCTGCCCGCGCGTTCCGGCGCGACCCACTGCAAGCTCTGCGGCAGCACCATGAACGATATCAAGCGCACCGGCAAGGTGGGTTGTTCCGAATGCTACGATACGTTTTTCAGTGAGCTGATGCCCACCATCCGCAGCGTGCACGGCAACACCGGGCATATCGGAAAGCGTCCCGTCATCGAATATGAAACGATCGATGATGAGAAAAAGACGCCTGAAGAAAAGGGTGAGTCGGTCGATGACCTTCGCGCTGAGTTGAAGCAGGCGATCGAGGACGAGAACTTTGAGCGCGCGGCGCAGCTGCGTGACAGGATCAAAGAGCTGGAGGCATAACATGAGCGAAGCAGTTGTATCTACGAGAGTGCGCCTGGCGCGCAACCTGAGCGAATATCCCTTCCCGATCCGTCTGACCGCCGATAAGGCGAAGGAGATCGTCGAAAAGGTTGACGAGGCTTTGAAGGACTGCGGGATGAAGTTCCATCGGATGGATCTCGACAGCGTGTCCGATACGATGAAGGTCGCGCTGCTTGAACAGCACCTTATCAGCCCTGATTTTGTCCGCGGCGCAGAGGGAAGAGCGGTTTTTCTCAGCGATGACAATACCGTTTCGATCATGGTCAACGAGGAAGATCATCTGAGATTGCAGGTGATCCGCGAGGGCTTTGAGCCGGATGAAGCGTATGAGATCGCGGACAGGCTTGACAACGCCCTTTCCCGAAAGCTGAATTTCGCGTTCCACGAAAAGCTCGGCTATCTGACCCAATGCCCGACCAACCTCGGTACCGGGATGCGCGCCTCTGTGATGCTCCATCTTCCGGCGCTGGATATGACCGGCGCGGTTCACAGGATCGGCGCGAACCTCAGCAAGCTGGGGTTGACGATCCGCGGGCTGTACGGTGAGAGTACCAAGCCCGACGGCGCGTTTTTCCAACTGAGCAATCAGGTGACGCTGGGCATCTCCGAGAAGGCGGCGATCGCCAATCTGAAGAATATCACGACGCAGCTGATCACACAGGAGATGAAGGCGCGCGATAACCTGCTCGGCAAGATCGAGGTCGAGGACAGGATCGCCCGCGCGCTGGGCGTACTGAAAACAGCGCTTGTGATGGATCACAGCGAGGCGATGAACCTGCTGTCGCTGGTCAGACTGGGCGTCGCTTCCAAGAAGCTCAGCACCCTGTCGACCGACAGCATCGACCGCCTGATCACCGCGATACAGCCGGCTTCGATCATGACTAAATACGGCGAGGAGATGACACCGCAGGAGCGGGACATCAAACGCGCCGAATTACTGAGAGATAAGTTTAATTGATTTGGATTCGACATTGAGAAATCCGGGGAGGACAGTGTCCTGCTGTAATTGTCCATTGTCAATTATCCATTGCGACACTGTCGCATAAAAGGGAGGTATGTTTTATGAAATACAATTTCAAAGGCTTTACCGAAAAAGCAAATCTTGCCCTGAACCTTGCGATCGAGGCTGCCGAGGAGATGGGTCATAC
>OMTA01000079.1 GCA_900313895.1 uncultured Eubacteriales bacterium
CGGTCCCGACGGAGGTTAAACCTAAGGAGGTTATATTATGTCAGTCGTTTCTATGAAACAGCTTCTGGAGGCCGGCGTTCATTTCGGCCACCAGACCAGAAGATGGAACCCTAAGATGGCTCCGTACATCTTCACCGAGCGCAACGGTATCTACATCATCGATCTGCAGAAGACCGTTGTCAAGCTGGACGAGGCTTACAATTTCGTCAAAGAGTTATCCATGGAAGGCAAGAGTGTTCTCTTTGTCGGTACCAAGAAGCAGGCGATGGAGTCCGTCAAGGATGAAGCTACCCGCGCAGGCGCTTACTACGTCAACGCAAGATGGCTCGGCGGTATGCTCACCAACTTCACCACCATCCGCAGAAGAATCGCTCGCCTCAAGCAGCTCCGCACCATGGAAGAGGACGGCACGTTTGATCTGCTGCCCAAGAAGGAAGTTATCAAGCTCAACCTCGAGATCGAAAAGCTCGAGAAGTTCCTCGGCGGTATCAAGGAGATGTCCGAGATGCCCGGCGCTCTCTTCATCGTTGACCCGAGAAAAGAGAAGATCGCTGTTGCCGAAGCGAAGAAGCTCGGTATCCCGATCGTTGCGATCGTTGATACCAACTGCGATCCCGACGACGTTGACTATATCATCCCCGGTAACGATGACGCGATCCGTGCGGTCAAGCTGATCGCGGGCGCGATGGCTGACGCTATCATCGAGGGTAAGGAAGGCCAGATGGGCGCTGCTGCTGTTGAAGAGGAGCCCGAGGCAGAGATCGTAGAAGAATAAGATTTAATAATATTGTAGGGGAGGGGCTTGCTCCTCCCGCGTCATTGATATATCAGGAAGGAAGGATTCATTATGGCATTTACAGCTCAGGATGTAAAGGCGCTTCGTGAGAAGACCGGCTGCGGTATGATGGACTGCAAGAAGGCTCTGACCGAGGCTAACGGCGATATGGAAGCCGCTATCGATGTATTAAGAAAGCAGGGTCTCGCAAAGCAGGCTAAGAAAGCCGATCGTATCGCCGCCGAAGGCGTTGCTATGGCGATCACCGCCGATGATAACACCGCGGGTGTTGTGATCGAGGTCAACGCTGAGACCGACTTTGTCGCAAAGAACGCTGATTTCCAGGCTTTTGTCAAGACCTGCGCGCTGACTGTTCTCAAGAACAGCCCCGCTGATGTTGACGCGCTGCTGGCGCTCAAGGCTGACGGCTCCGAGATGACCGTTGCCGAGCTGCTCCAGGAGAAGGTTCTGACCATCGGCGAGAATATCAAGATCCGCCGCTTTGAGAAGATCGACGGCGCTTGTGTCGCTTATGTACACGCCGGCGGTAAGATCGGTGTTCTGGTCAACTTCGATACCGATATCGATACCACCAACCCCGAGTTCGTCGCGTACGGCAAGGATATCGCGATGCAGATTGCCGCTCTGAACACCCTGTACCTCGACGAGGCTTCCGTTCCCGCTGAGGTCATCGAGCATGAGAAGAGCATCATGGTCGATCAGATGAAGAACGATCCCAAGATGGCGAATAAGCCCGAGCAGGTTCTCGCGAAGATCGTTGAGGGTAAGATCGGCAAGTACTACAAGGAAAACTGCCTGGTCGATCAGGAGTTCGTCAAGGACAACTCCATGACAGTCGGCAAGTACACCGAGGCTACCGCAAAGAAGCTCGGCGGTTCTATCGCGATCAAGAAGTTCGTTCGCTTTGAAAAGGGCGAGGGCATCGAGAAGAGACAGGATGACTTTGCTGCCGAAGTTGCCAGCATGGTAAAATAATGTTACGACCCAAAAGGGAGCAGAGAGATCTGCTCCTTTTTTGTTTATCGAAAAAGAGCAGCAGTCATAATTCCTCATTCCTAATTCCTCATTCCTAATTCTTGATCCCTTTTCACAAATTTCACAGTCTATTAATACTTTTTGTGCATTATCCAATAATTTGAGGTAGAATATTTGTCGCTATATCAAAGCGCCTTTTGGTGAATATGCCTTTACAAAAAACTCCGAATGTAGTAAAATATAAATAATTATGAATGTAATGTGGAGTGATATGCGTGAAACCTAATTATAAACGAATTCTCTTGAAGTTATCCGGCGAATCCTTAGCGGGCGCTCAGAAGAACGGTATCGATTTTGATACAGTGCTTTCTTTCTGCGAACCGATCAAAAAGCTGACGGAGGCGGGCGTTCAGGTTGCCATCGTAGTCGGCGGCGGCAATTTCTGGCGCGGCCGTTCCAGCGGTAAGATGGATCGTACCAGAGCCGACCATATGGGAATGCTCGCGACGACCATCAACGCCTTGGGCGTTGCGGACGCTCTGGAGCAGATCGGCGTGGATGTCCGCGTTCAGACAGCGATCTCCATGCGTCAGGTCGCCGAGCCGTATATCCGCAATCGCGCGATCCGCCATCTGGAAAAGGGCAGAGTCGTCATCTTCGGCTGCGGCACCGGCAATCCCTTCTTCTCGACGGATACCGCCGCGGCGCTGCGTGCGGCTGAGATCGAAGCCGAGATCATCCTGAAGGCGACGCTGGTCGACGGCGTCTATGACAAGGATCCGAACGCGTTTGACGACGCGGTCAGATATGATCGCCTTTCCTTCCAGGAGGTGCTGGAGAAGAATCTCAAGGTCATCGATTCCACCGCGGCGGCTATCTGCAAGGATAACAACATCGGCTTGCTGGTATTCAGCATCGAGAATCCCGACAACATCTATGATTCCGTATGTAACGACGGCATCGGCA
The DNA here is from genome assembly GCA_900313895.1 of uncultured Eubacteriales bacterium. GTDB lineage: Bacteria > Bacillota > Clostridia > Oscillospirales > Acutalibacteraceae > Ruminococcoides. The sequence continues at coordinate 2,738 of OMTA01000079.1, forward strand.
CATTGGTTACCAATTAATTGACATAAAGGAGGATATCCCATGAAAGAAGTATTAAAAAAGAACGATGAGCGTATGCAGCGCCGTATCGACCATCTTGTCGATGAGTATAAAACCATCCGTGCGGGCAGAGCGAATCCGGCTGTTCTGGAAAAGGTGACCGTGGATTATTACGGCACACCGACGCCGATCAACCAGCTTGCCGCGGTTTCCGTTACCGAAGCGCGTACGCTTACGATTCAGCCGTGGGACGTTTCCGTCCTTAAACAGATCGAAAAAGCGATCCAGATGTCCGAGGTCGGCATCAATCCCCAGAACGACGGCAAGATCATCCGCTTGATCTTCCCGCCTCTTACCGAGGATAAGCGTAAAGAGATCGCCAAGGATATCGCGCATATTGCGGAGGACAGCAAGGTGCAGATCCGCAACGTCCGCCGTGATACCATCGAAAAGCTCAAGAAGATGAAAAAAGACGGCGAGCTGACCGAGGACGACCTCAAGGAAGGCGAGAAGAAAGTCCAGAAGTCTACCGATAACTTTATCAAAGAGATAGATTCCATCGCCGATAAAAAGAAGAAAGAGATCATGGAGATTTAAGATGGCTTTTTTTAAGCGTAAAAAGCCCGCGTATACCGATATCTCACAAATCGAATTGCCTTCTCATATCGGTATCATCATGGACGGAAACGGTCGCTGGGCGAAGAAACGCGGATTGCCGCGTTCTGCCGGTCATACCGCCGGCGCGCAGACGTTTCGCAAGATCGCGCGCTATTGCAGCGATATCGGCGTCAGACATCTGACCGTATACGCCTTCTCGACAGAGAACTGGCGCCGTCCCGAAACAGAGGTCAGCGCGATCATGAAGCTCTTCAAGGAGTATCTGGAGGAAGCGATCAGAGATTTCAAGGATGACAGCATCGTGCTGAAATTCATCGGCGATCGATCCGCTTTTTCACCGGAGCTGCTCGCGTTGATGGAGGAAAATGAGGAAGAGTCGAAAGACAGAGAAGGTATGGTGCTCAATATCGCCATGAACTACGGCGGCAGAGCGGAGCTTGTCAGAGCGATGCAGTCGATCGCGCGCGACGCAAAAGACGAAAAGCTCGATATCGAAAAGATCGACGAAGGGCTGATCTCCGATTATCTGTACACCAAGGGTCAGCCCGATCCCGATCTGATCATTCGTCCCAGCGGAGAGCATCGCACCTCCAACTTCCTGCTGTGGCAATCCGCCTACAGCGAGTATGTCATCATGGATGTTCTTTGGCCTGATTTCAGGGAGGAGCATCTCAATCAAGCGCTGATTGAGTACGCTAACCGAAACAGGCGGTTCGGCGGAGTATGAGGACCATTTAGGAGAAAGTCAGTTATGAAAACCAGAATTATTACAGCGGGAGTGGCGATCGTCATCTTCCTTGCGATCCTGATCTTCGGCGAGATGAACAGTATCGTGATCACGATCGCTATCGCGCTGGCCAATACATTGATGTGCGGTGAATACCTATCCGCGAAAAAACTGAACGCGAATCTGAAGATCATGATCCCGTGTCTGCTGTTTGCGTTGCTGATCCCCGCGTTGTCCTATACGGCGTACCGTTATATCCCTTACTATCTGTTTACACTGGTACTGGCGATCATAGCGGTAGTTGACCACGCGAAAACGAAGATCGACGATATCGTATTCGCGTTTGCGGGCGTCATCACGGTCGGCATGCTCGCGGGCTGCGGCGGCAGCAAGAAGGCGGACAATGGCGGCAGCGGGAAGCCCGCACAGACGCAGGCGGCGGGCGACAAGATGAAGATCAATTTCCCGACGGCGTCGGCGTCGGGCGCGCTCTACGCTGTCGGCGCGGCCATCTGCAACAACTGGAATCAGACCGTGCCGACGGTGAACGCCGCAAGCCAGGCGTCAGCGGGCGGCATCGAGAACCTCAACATGGTCAGCGATGGCGAGGCGCAGGTCTCCATCGCGATCAGCAGCAACGTCTATCAGTGCCTTAATGGCACGGACAGCTTTGATGGCCACGCGTACAAGGACATCAAGGCGGTCGCGGGACTTTATCTCAATCCGAATCAAGTCGTGGCGACGGATGCGTCGGGCATCAATTCGCTTGCCGATGTCAAGGGCAAGCATTTCGCTGTCGCGTCGGCGGGCTCGTCCGTCTACAATGAGTGCATGACGCATTTCACGGCGGCAGGGCTGAAATTCCCAGACGACATCAACGCGGAGTTCATCAATTTCACGGGCGCGTCCGACATGCTGCAGAATGGCACGATTGACGGCGCATGGATCATGTCCGGTGCTCCGGCGTCCGCTGTCTCGCAGGCGCTCACGTCGAAATGCCACCTCATCAACATCGACGACAAGCTCATAGAGACGCTGCAGCAGAAATATCCGTGGTACGTGAAGTACACGATACCCGCCGGCACGTATCCGAATCAGAACGCCGAGATACACACGTCGGCCATCAAGATGCTGATGTTCTGCCGTGGCGATCTGCCGGAGGACCTCGTCTATCAGATGACGAAGTCTTTCTGGGAGCACATTGACGAGCTCGGCGCGTCGCAGAAAAATTTGAAAGGTCTCAAGCCTGCCGACGCGGTGAAGGACATTGCGAACATTCCGCTTCACAAGGGTGCAGAAAAATATTATAAGGAAATCGGCGTGCTGAAGTAACCGATTTTTCCAAATAAAAATTACTGGTCAGAAAAATTTTGGCCAGTAATTTTTATTTATAGTAACTATATAGGATAGGGCGGAAGTACTATTTATACAAATAAAAGAAAAAATTCCTACATGACGACGAAAAAAATGGTAAAATAAATTTGGTTTACAGTAAAACAAAGAAGGAAATCGCATTTTTATGTCGAATTTATAGTTGTTAGCGGAAACCGTGGGTGTATTTCGCTTGCTCTTTTTTCATTCATGAAAGGGAATCGAGGGATAGAATGCTTGACCAGATGCTGAATTCAGCGAATTTTGATTATCTCGGGCGCGGCATAAACGCCGCGAATATGAGGCAGGAGGTCATCGCGCAGAACATCGCGAATATCAACACGCCTCTATATAAAAGAAGCCAGCTCAATTTCGAGGAGCTCCTGCAGAAAGAGATTTTCCCGGACGAGAGCAACACGCTCCCACTCGTGCGCACGAACGACAAGCATCTCCCTGTCGGTCACCTGAATTATCACGCGATGCCGGAGATTGTCATGGACAACTCGACGACGATGAGGGTCGACAGGAACAATGTGGACCTCGACATGGAGATGGCGAGCATGGCGAAGAATCAGATTTACTATAACGCGATGACGACGCAGCTCGGTGGATATATCAACAGACTGCGCGACACGATACAGAGCGGCCAGTAATTTTTTGAAACTTTTTTATAAATATGTGGCTATTATGAATTTGAGGGGACATCATCATGAGCATGGTTGGCAGCATTGACACCGCTGCGTCGGGCCTCACGGCTGAGCGCCTGCGCATGGATGTCATTTCCAATAATCTGGCTAATGCGAATACGACGCGCACGGCTGAGGGCGGCGCGTATCATCGCCGCTATGTTGTGTTTCAGCCGCGTGAGCAGAACGAGAGAAACGGATTTCTCGGGTATCTCGACCGCGAGATACGCAGGAAGGCCGACAGACGCGAGCAGGCGCAGGGAAACGGCGTACGCGCCGTGGCCATACAGGAGGACAGGACGCAGGGCCCGCTCGTGTATGATCC
>OMTA01000118.1 GCA_900313895.1 uncultured Eubacteriales bacterium
GGTACCATTACCTCTGCAAAGGCGAAGATTCTGGTTCAGAACTACAGCAACCTGACTCTGGACGGTATGACCCTGACCCTGAACAACCCGAACTACACTGGTGCTTACACTCTGTCTAACAACAACGGCGATATCTTCATTAACAACACCACCATCAACGCGAACCCCGCAGGCGGCTTTGCGTTCGACGTATGCCGTTACGCTTCCTATCCGTCCGTTAAAGTAACTGTTGAGGGCAACAGCGTCATCAACGGCGACGTTGAGGTTTATGCTTCCAACAGCGATCCCAAGGAAGGCTTCTCTCTGAATCTGAAGAGCGGCACCATGACCGGCGATATCGTTGTTACTCCGTCTGCAGCTGCTGCAATGGCAGCTACTCTCGAGAAGGCTTCTGTCAACAAGAAGAACACCTTCAATCAGGATCCTGCTGAGGGCTATGAGTGGAAGGATAACGGAGATGGCACCAGCACTCTGGTTAAGGTTCAGAAGCTCTTCGCGTCTCACTCCATCACCCTCGAAGGTAAAGTCAACCTCAATTTCTACATCGATACCGACGCGATCCCCGGTTACGCCAACGCTTCCAGCGTTACGGCCACATTCACTTGGGATAGTATAGCAGTAGATGGTGGTAAGCACTACGGTGATGACGTTGTTAAAGTTGATCTGAAGAAGCTTACTCCCAATGCTGACGGTATTGTCAAGGCATATGTTCCGGTCAACGCTGCTCAGATGGCGAACGATATCACTGCTAAAGTATACGTCGGCGACGGCGATGCTCTTGCAGAGACCGACGTTTACAGCGTAAAGAAATATGGCGAGGAGATCATCGCCGGCGATTACACTGATGCTACCAAGACTCTGGTCAAGGAAATGCTCAACTACGGCGCAATGGCTCAGAAGTTGTTCGAAAACCAGCTCGTTGTCAAGCCCGAAAAGCTTGCTAACGCTGATATCGATTATGATCCCACCAAGATGAACGCTGTAACCTCTGCAGACATTATCGATGCGGTCGAGGATGCGAACGGTCAGCGCGGCGCTACAATGGATCAGCTGCGTGCTATCGGCGACAGCATCGGCGGCAAGTGGTTCACTACCAGCGTTATCTTCCTGGATGGCAACACTCTCAGACATTACTTTGAAAATAAAGATGAGCTTGAGAACTTTGCTCCCGATGCTCACGGTGTTCAGGACAAGTGGTTCTACTATGTAGAGCAGAAGGATATCGTAGCCAAGGATCTGGATACTCTCTATACCTTCACTATCGGCGGTGAGAGCTTCAAGTATTCTGTCCTCGATTATGCTGCTGCAATTCTGGAGAGCAACATGAGCCCGGATGCACAGAACCTCGCGAAGGCGCTGTACCTCTACAACCAGGCTGCAAACGCTTACTTCGGTAATTGATCGGAAAGGAATGATAACTATGATTAAAGAAACTTACGAGCGTCTGTCTATGGACGTGACTCAGTTCGATGCAGAGGATATCATCACCACTTCCGGTGAAACCCCGGTTGACCCCACTCATAATTTTTCCGGCACCGGTAGATTTGAACACGGTCTCGGTCTCGGTCTCCCGACTGGTTTCTGATCCTACTGCGCTGCGGCTTGACCGCTGAGCAAAGGCTCATTCGAACGAAGATCAATTAATATCGCGCCGCCGTTTTGAGCGCTATACTTAAAACGGCGGCGCAGATGAATTTTATTGACATTCAATAGGAATCAACCGTATGATGGGCTGTGATTCTTATTGAATGTCAGTATAAAGGATGTAATCTATTGAAGCTAAATCAACATTTTTTATCCCATGATATCGCCGGACAGACGGTGATCGTTCCTACCGCGGGCGCTGACTTCCACGGCTTGATACAGGGCAACAAAACTCTCTCCGTGATCGCGGAATGTCTGAAAAAAGGCACTACCGAGAAAGAGATCGTCGATACCCTCTGCGACCGCTTTGACGGTGCGCGCGAGGATATCGAAGCCGACGTCCGTGAAGCGCTCAGACAGCTCAGAGAGATAGGCGCGATCGATGAATAAAAAGTTTGAGGATGTGATCGCCGAGCAGGGCAGGCTGGTCTATACCAACGAGGGCGACAGCATGAACCCTGTCATCCGCGAGGGCAATCTGCTTGTGCTCGAAGCCGTCAAGGAGCCGCTGAAGGTCGGCGATGTGCCGCTGTACAAGCGCGACAGCGGACAGTATGTACTGCACCGCATCATCGAGATCAAGCGCGGCAAGTATACGCTGAAGGGCGATAACCGCGATTTTATCGAAAAAGGGATCACGGATAAAAATATCATCGGCGTGCTGACGGGTATCGTCAGGAACGGCAAGACCTATCCCGTCGAGACTCCGCGCGAATATATCACACGCGTCGCGATGGACATGATCTATCTTGTTGCCTGCGCCGTCAATAACACGACGCCGGAGCTTGACCGGATCAACGATATGGACCCGACGGAGCTTTATCGCTTATCCCACGCGCATATGCTGACCGCCGCCGTTGCCTTTGGTCTGGAGAAGGCGATCCCCCTTCCGCACGCCTTCGATCAGGCAAAAAAGAAAGCGATCCGCAAGCTCACGCTGTTTGAATTAGAGCGCGCGGCGATCACCCGTGAATTTGAAAAGGCGGGGATCTGGTATCTGCCGCTCAAGGGTATCCTGCTCAAGGACGATTATCCGGAGTTCGGTATGCGCGAGATGACCGATAACGATATTTTGGTCGATAATACGCGGATGAACGACATCCGGACGATCATGGAAGGGCTTGGATATTCCTGCGATTTGTTCGAGCATCCGGCATACAACCACGATGTGTATTCAAAGCCGCCGACGCTGGAATTTGAAATGCACCACACCCTTTTCAGCGATATCGAAGTTCCGCGATTTGTGGAATATTACACCGAGATTTTGGATCATTTGCAGAAAAACGGCTGTGAGCGCAAGTTCAGCGACGAGGACTTTTATGTCTATAATCTCTGCCATACCTACAAGCATTATATCCATGGAGGTACCGGCTTGCGCGCGTTGCTCGATATTTATGTATTCCTGCGGGCGCATCCTGCTATTGATCGCGCGTATATAGATGCGCAGCTCGAAAAACTGCAAATCAGCGACTTTGAAGAAAAGATGCGCTGTTTGTCACAGAAGCTGTTCACCGGATCAGCGCTTGACGAACAGGATAAAAAAGACCTCGACTATCTGATCTTTTCCGGTTCGAAGGGAACCGTTGAGAATCGGGAATACCATAAAATGGTGGAAAATCTCGGGGGCGATGACAGCAAAGCGTCCAAACGCCGCTTTATCAAAAGTCGCATCTTTATCACGGGCGAAGCATTGGAAAAGCAATATCCGTTCTTTGCAAAGCACAAGGCGCTCTATCCGATCCTTCTGCTCTATCGTCCGTTCAGAGGCGTTTTTACCCATCCAAAGGGTATTTTGACAGAATATAAAAAAATAAAAGACTTCAAAAAGAAGGATGAATCGTGAAAGAATCAATTTTTACCAACAAAACCGTGCAAAAAATCATCAGATTAATCCCGGCGTTAGCATTTACATTCTTCACAGCCTATCAGATCATTCTGGCGATCTTCTATGACGTGAGCAGGTTCGGCAGGGTGATCGGTATCGTTTTCTATCTGCTGCTCACCGTCGCGGCATATCTTGATTTTTCGGAAAAAAACACCGTTTGGGTCGCTCATTCGATACTGTTGATCACCGGCCTGATTCTGCTGTTTGCCATGAGATTGCTCAACATTTCGGCGATACTCGAAAGCCTGGGCTCCGGACATCCGGCTATCGTGATGTATTTTGTGGTCTATATCCTGACACAGCTCGGTACACTCGTTCTGATCGCGGGCTACCTGATCCTCAGCGCGGATATAACAGAGAGGATAAAGCAGAGGGCATTGATCATTTTGATGACGGTTGCGATCGTCATGTTCGCGGCGGTGCTTGTATTGGAGTGCATCCTGATGCTCAAGTACGGCATGAACATAGAGATCAGCTTGAAGGTCACGCTGGTCAGCAGGGTGATGTTCTTCCTCGGATTTGCCGGTATCGCGTGCAGCCTTATGCTGCCCGCTCCCGATAAAAAGCCCTCGGAACCTCAGGAAGGACAGTATGTCTATTCCGATGATAACGAGGACGAGATCGATTTAGTATTATGATTATTTGGAGGTATCAAAATGAAACGAATTAGTATGATAGGTTTAGTTTTGATTTGTATGCTGATTGTTGTCGGTATGATTCTCCCGGTATCTGCCAGGGGAAGTTATATTTGCGGTGACGCTGACGGCGACGACTCAGTGACGATCATGGATGCTACGGTCATCCAGAGGGAGCTTGTCAATCTCTCAAATGAGTTTTATAACGAAGACGCAGCCGATGTGAACGGCGACGGTGTAAATATCCTGGACGCTACAAGTATACAGCGCTATGTAGCAGGCTATTCGACGACCTATCCTATCGGTGAATTAGTGATAGAATCCTCTCCGACACAGCCGACCTCGCCTCAGCCGACGCGCGATCCGTATGAATTACCGGTCATCCCGAATCACTAAACCATTCCGATAGAAAAGAGCAGAGGTCATAATGATGAAAAAAGTGTTGAGTGTTTTCGCAGCCTTGGCGCTGGCTGCCTGCCTGCTGACCGGTTGCGGAGAAGAGAAAAAAGACGATTCCAATACAGCCGAAACAGAAGTTGCAACACAGGTTGCTACAGAGACCGCAGATCAGGCAACCGAGGCTAAGTCGGAAAAGGCAACCCAATCCGAAACAAAAGAGGATAAAAAGGCTGAGAAAAGCACCGACAGCTCAGCTGACAACAAATCCGGGTCAAAGGATACTCAGTCCGGCAACAGCAACGACAGTAACAGCTCCGACTCTCAGTCGAAGAGCAGCGATTCCGATTCAAAGAGCAGCAGCTCCTCACAGTCACAAAGCAGTGACAGCAGTTCAAAGGACAGCAGCTCGTCTAAATCGAAAGACAGCGCTTCCTCTAAGCCTCAGGAAAGCAATTCCTCTAAGCACAAAAGCGGTGATTCATCGCAGAAAGAAGTCCAGCCGACATTCGACGAGTACGAGCTTCCTATTATCCCTAACTGATCATATCCCGCCTGATTTATCAGAAATTTCAGCCTATAGCTGTTGAGAGAATCTCAGCTATAGGCTGTATTTTTATGCCTACCGAATACGGCGAGTGACGACGATGGCACGGTCGCCTTCAATTCCCCTCATCTCCACTATCCTATAATCTGTGGCGGAGATGTCGGTATGCTCAATCAAATCGATCGGATTGATATCGTCTTAGGAGC
>OMTA01000158.1 GCA_900313895.1 uncultured Eubacteriales bacterium
ACGCACATTCGTCATCGAGGATGGATGACAGCACGCGTGGCGCGAGATCACAGACGGTGACCTGCTTCACCCTGTCGCGCAAGCCCTCGGCGCATTTGAGCCCGATCAAACCCGCGCCGACGATCAGTACGCGACTGTTTTTGTCGACCGCCTGCTCGATGGCGAAGGCGTCGTCGATCGTCAGGAAGGTGAACTTTTTATCCACGCTGTCCAAGCCCGCCATCGGCGGAATGAACGGCGATGATCCGCTGCAAATGCACAGCTTATCATAGGGGATCATCTCGCCGCTATTCAGCGCGACGATCTTATTGTTCGCATCGATCGCGACCGCTTCGCCGAGGACGGTCTCAACATGGTGATCCTGATAGAAATCCTCAGGACGACAGTAGATGTTATCCTCCTTGCTTTTGCCCTCCAGATAGTAGGAGATCAGCGGGCGAAAATACGCGGGGTGCGCCTCCTTTGAGATCACGGTGATGCTGCCCTCGTGATCGCGTGAACGGATGCCGTCGATACACGATACTGCGGCGGGGCCGTTTCCGATGATAACATATCTCATGCCTGCACCTCCTCAAAAACGATCGCACGGTTGGGGCATCCCTGTACGCAGGCGGGAATACCGCCGCTTTGGATGCACAGCTCGCATTTCAGCACCGTACTGTTCTCGTCGGTTGTGATGCAGCCGTAGGGACACAGCAGCATACACGATAGACAGCCGACGCACTTGTTATGGTCGATGGTGACAATACCGTCCGCGCTCTTTGTCAACGCGCCCGAGATACAGCCCTTAATACACAAGGGGTCCTCACAGTGGCGACAGGACACGGCGTAGTGGATCTTGCCGCCCTCCTCGACATGGACGCGCGGGGTGATGGGCTTATCCTTGAGCGCCTTGACCATATCGCTGAGCCCTGAGTTGGAAAAAGCACAGTTATATTCGCACAGATGGCACCCGAGGCACCACTCTTCATGTACAATTACTCGTTTCATTCGCCCGCGTGTGAGATACCGAGAATCTCAAGCTCCTTTTCATTTAGTCCTACTCCGCGCAGCATCAGTCGGTTACCGCGCAAGGCTTCGATGGAGTTGATGCCCATGAGCCCCATCATTTCTTTGATCTCATGCTTCCAAGCCGTCAACAGATTGACCAGACGTTCCTTGCCGGTCTCGGGATTCAGCCGCTTGACCAGCTCCGGATCCTGGGTCGCGATACCCCAGTTACACTTACCGCTCTGGCAGGTGCGGCAGAGGTGACAGCCCAAAGCAAGCAGCGCAGAGGTCGCTATATAGCAGGCATCCGCACCGAGAGCGACCGCCTTGATGACGTCGCTTGCCGAGCGGATCGAGCCGCCGACCACCAGCGAAACATTCTGGCGGATGCCCTCGTCCCTCAGGCGCTTATCGACAGCGGCAAGCGCAAGCTCGATCGGGATGCCGACATTGTCGCGGATCCTTGTCGGAGCCGCTCCCGTACCGCCGCGGAAGCCGTCGATCGCGATGATATCCGCGCCGGATCGCGCGATACCCGAGGCGATGGCGGCGATATTATGAACCGCCGCGACCTTGACGATGACGGGCTTTTTATACTCCGTCGCTTCTTTCAGCGAGAATACCAACTGACGTAGATCCTCGATGGAATAAATATCGTGATGCGGCGCGGGAGAGATCGCGTCACTCCCCTCGGGGATCATGCGGGTCTTACTGACGTCCGCGCCGACCTTCGTGCCGGGCAAATGGCCGCCGATGCCGGGCTTTGCGCCCTGACCCATCTTGATCTCGATCGCCGCGCCCGCTTCTAGGTAGTCTTTATAAACACCGAAACGTCCCGACGCGACCTGAACGATCGTGTTCTTTCCGTATTGATAGAAGTCCTCGTGCAAGCCGCCCTCACCGGTGTTGTAACAGATGCCGAGCGCCTCGGCGGCGGTGGCGAGCGACTTGTGCGCGTTATAGCTGATCGAGCCGTAGCTCATCGCAGAGAACATCACGGGGAGCTGTAATTCCACCTGCGGCGGTAATGCCGTGTTGATATTGCCGTTCTCGTCGCGTTCGATGTCGTGCGGCTTCTTGCCGAGGAACACGCGCGTTTCCATCGGCTCACGCAGCGGGTCGATGGAGGGATTTGTGACCTGGGACGCGTTGATCAGGATCTTGTCCCAGTAGACAGGAAACGGCTCGGGGTTGCCCATAGAGGACAATAATACGCCGCCGGTGTTTGCCTGCTTATAGATTTCGAGGATCGTATTCTGTTTCCAATTCGCGTTCTCGCGCAGTTCGTTTTCATTCTTTCTGATCTTCAGCGCGTGGGTCGGACACAGGCACACGCATCGCTGGCAGTCCACGCATTGGAATTCATCGGAGAGCATCACGTCGCCGTCCGCATCATAGCGGTGGACGCCGTTGGCGCACTGGCGTTCGCACACGCGGCAACGGATACAGCGATAGTCATTTCGCTCGATCTCAAATGACGGGATCATATAATTTACAGCCATCAGTACGCACCCTCCTTTACATTAACGATCACAGGCTCGCCGCCCGCGGGTGACCATGTGCGGTCGACGTTCGGTTCCATGATGCGGATCGCGGTTTCCTCCGACGCGATATAGACCACGTCGTCCTTCTCTGCCGCAACCATAGACCTCAGCTTTAATCGGTCGTTTAATGCCATCAAACCGCCTTCGAACCCCACGACGATCGAGAAAGGTCCCGTCATCAGAAGGGAGGAATAGATCGTACGGAAATAAGTAAGGCGCGCTTTGTCAACCTCGCTTTTCTTCTCGATGGTCGTCCAGAACGGCGCCGCGATGACCTCCGCCATTTCTTTAGGCGTCAGCCCCTTGCGGCGGAGCAGAAAGTCTGCGATATACGCCATGACCTCGGTGTCGGTCTGTAAGGTACATTTATAGCCGAACATCTCGATGAAGCGGCGGTTCGCGTCATAGGAGCTGATCTCGCCGTTATGGACGACCGAGTAATCGAGCAGCGCGAACGGATGGGAGCCGCCCCACCATCCGGGAGTATTGGTCGGGTAACGTCCGTGGGATGTCCACGCATAGCCCTCGTACTCGTCGAGCAGATAGAAACGCCCGACGTCCTCGGGATAGCCGACCGCCTTGAACGCGCCCATGTTCTTGCCGGACGAAAAGACATACGCGCCTTTCATATAGGTATTGATATGCATGACGACGCGCGCGGTGAACTCCTTCTCATCGAGCTGTGCCGAGCGCAAAACAGATTTGAGCGGCGCCAAGAAGTATCTCCAGATGATCGGCTCGTCGGTGATCTCGGGGATCTTGCGGGTCGGGATCTCTTCGCTGAGGACGATCTCGTAGCGGTCTTTCAAGTATTCCTCAACCTCGCGCTTGACGTGCTTATCGTCGTAGAACAGGTGGAATGCGTAAAAATCGCGATATTTCGGATAGATGCCGTAGCCTGCGAAACCGCCTCCCAGCCCGTTTGAGCGGTCATGCATGGGGATCATGCTCTCGATGATCTTTGAGGCGGTAAAGCGTCTGCCGTCGCGTGATATCTCAGCCGCGATCGCGCAGCCCGACGGATTTCGAAATTCTCCCTCTCTTTTCATAGTTATCTTCCTTTCCCATATCACGCCTCGTTCACCTCCGCTGATCCTCGTCTAACTCCTACTCACCCAACCATCTGCATGATCTATGATCATTACGATGGTCCCGGTTCGTCCGTCGTTAGCCGAGGGCTGCGGTGCTCGGCGCACAAAAAAAGGCGTCACTCAGGGCATACCCTGAATGAACGCCTTTGCTCATTACCTGATTATTATAGCATCACGGGGAGCGGTTGTCAATTCCAATTTTATGAAAAATGCAGGATTTTTTGAAAAAGTTGCAAAAATATCGAAATTCGGCCTTGACAAATGCGTTTTTGGTGTGTATAATGAAACTCGTAAAGACAAAGGCGTCTTGAGCGATGTGCTCGAGGCGCCTTCTTTTTTGCCTTTCCCTCAAGGGGAAGGCTTAGAAAGGAGAAGGTATTATGGCAAACGTAGCAGACTATTTCGGCAGTATGGTATTTGACGATAAGGTGATGAAGGAGCGCCTCGACGGCAAGATCTATCAGAAGCTCCGCAAAACCATCGACGAGGGCGAACAGCTCAGCCTGACGGTCGCTAATGCCGTCGCCGTCGCGATGAAGGATTGGGCGATCGAGAAAGGCG
>OMTA01000078.1 GCA_900313895.1 uncultured Eubacteriales bacterium
GAAGAACACATTTCTGATGTTTGCGGTTCCGATCTCCGGCTCATATTTAAGCATCTTGATCGTCAGCTTATTGTTCTCGATCACAAGGCGATCAAACTGAGGAATATCCGAGCCGGAGGGGAGACAGGTATGCACCGCTAAAATCGCGTCGTGTGCAAAAAACGCTTCGTCATAATCGTTCAGCAGAGTCTGATGTCCCACCAAGGCAGGGTCAAGTTGATCGCGGCTTGTATAGAGCGTTGCATCCGCGGTTTCATCGAGAGGAGAAGCGCAGCTCTTGGCAGACGCGACATACAGGTGCGGGTGTTTTGCGGGACGGTAATCGAGATTTCCGCTCACGGGAATATCCGCAAGTTCTCGCTGGATCGCAGTCGCATCCATGATGGTGATATCCTTATCGTTATCAAAATCGCAGACCGCATAATTCAAAACGTTTATATCAAACGGAGCGGCGAGAAATCGCTGTATGCGGGTCGCGTCAAGGATCGTCAGCTCGCCGTCTCTGTCCGCATCGCCGATAACTTCCGTCGGCAAATCGTCGGGCGCAGATGAGAACGTCTCCGGGTCTACTGCCGAAAGCGTAGCTGTAACACAGAAGGTCATCAGTAATCCGATGACCAATACAACTGCTGTTGCTTTTTTCATGTCGGTTATCTCCTTTGCATATGTCAGGAAGCGTTATCTCACGTTCGCGGTCGCGATGACGTCAACGCCGGTTCCAGCCACATTTGTGATTAAAACTTCGCCGATAATCACCGGCGCTTCGACACACGCCCTGTTGATCTCAGCCATCACCTCGGCGATCTTATCCTTCGGGATATCCTCGGCGGTCTTGCAGGACACGCGTTCCCTCGCGCCGGAGATGACCTTCACCGTCGAGGTGACGATACGGCGCGGGTTGGTGACTTCCTTTTCGGCATACGCCTTGCCGCGCGGACAGGTATAGCCGCTGACGGATACCACCTTCTCACCGTCCAGATCAACGGTCATGCGACAGCCCATCGGACAGCCGATACATATCAATTCTCTGGTTTCCATATTCTCCTCCAAGCGTTATTGCGCTTCTATCTTTAAGGTGATCGTTTTCAGATCGGGACAGGATGCGAGCTGTTTTTTCTGTAAGATCACCTGCTCCATCTCACCCGGCGCGATGATGCGCTTTTTCTTATGCTGTACGCGCTCGTTATCAAAATACACGCTGACAAAAGCGTCCTTATACACATCGCCGACGCGGAACCGAACGGTCAGCAGATCATCCATCCGCTCGGGATCGAGCGTCGCGGGCACGGTATAGCGCACACCGCTTTCCGCGTGAAGTGTGATGACTTTTCCGCCGTTTTCCGCGATCTCTCCGCGGACGAATTTCGCGGCGGTCTGACCCGCCTTTTTCGCCTCCTCGGAAACGTAATCGACAAGGTCATGCACATGAAGAACATTTCCGCAGGCGAACACACCCTTGATGTTGGTCTCAAGGCTCTCGTTGACGACAGGGCCGCCTGTCACCCTTGACAGTTCAACCCCTGCCGACGTACTCAGCTCGTTTTCGGGGATCAAGCCGCAGGACAGCAGTAAGCAGTCGCAGGTATAGCGTTCTTCCGTGCCCTTGATCGGTCTGCGATTCTCGTCCACCTGCGCGATCGTGACAGCGGTGATATGCTCCTTGCCCTCGATATCCACGACAGTGTGGCTGAGCTTCAGCGGAATATCAAAGTCGTCGAGGCACTGTACGATGTTGCGCTTGAGTCCTCCCGAATACGGCATCAGCTCGGCGACGAGCTTGACCTTCGCGCCCTCGAGCGTCATGCGGCGCGCCATGATCAGTCCGATATCACCCGAGCCGAGGATGACGACCTCTTTGCCGGGCATATAGCCCTCGATATTCACGAGCCGCTGCGCCGTACCTGCCGAGAAAATGCCCGCCGGACGATAGCCGGGAATATTCAGCGCACCTCTCGGGCGTTCCCGACAGCCCATCGCGAGGATGACCGCCTTTGCCTCGATCAAAAACATTCCGTCGTCACGGTTCATGGCGGTAACGACCCTCTCCGGAGAGATGTCCATGACCATGGTGTTGAGCTTGTATTCTATTTGCAGGTCGGTGACCTGTCGGATAAACCGATCGGCATACTCGGGGCCGGTCAGCTCTTCCTTGAAGGTGTGCAGACCGAAGCCGTTGTGGATACACTGGTTGAGGATGCCGCCGAGCTCATTGTCGCGCTCGAGGATCAGGATGCTGTCGCATCCGCTTTCTTTCGCCGCGACAGCCGCCGCCAATCCCGCGGGGCCTCCGCCGACGATCACGATATCATATTGGATCATCATTCGTCACCGTCCTTTGTTCTTCCGATGACGATCGTAGAATCGCCGCCGCTCTTTGTGATCTCTTCCATACTCAGTCCCAGCTCACGCACGAGGATATCCATGACCTTGGGGCTGCAAAAGCCGCCCTGACATCTGCCCATTCCCGCGCGCACACGGCGCTTGACGCCGTCGAGAGATCGCGCGCCTAAGGGACGGCGGATCGCGTCGAGGATCTCGCCCTCGGTCACCGACTCACATCGACAGATGATCGTACCGTAGGCAGGCTCTTTTTTGATCAGTTCGTTACGTTCCTCCAAGCTGAGCTTTGAAGGATCCGGGATATCTTTACGCGTCGCGACAAAGGTTTCTTTCTCGCTCAGCGCATATTTTTCACGGATCAGTCCCGCGATATACTCGCCGATCGCGGGCGCGGATGACAGCCCCGGCGACTGGATGCCGGCACAATTGAAGAAGCCCTCTGCGTCCTCCGCCTCGCCGATGACAAAGTCTTTTCCGACTTCTCGCGCACGCAGTCCGGCAAAGGAGGTGATGACCTGACGGGTCGGCAGGGCCTTGATACTGATCGCCGATTTTTCCGTGACCTCAGCGATCGCCTGCGCGGTGGTAGCGGTGCTTTCCTTATCGTCGATATCGAACGCCGTCGGGCCGACGATGGTGTTGCCGTGTACGGTCGGTGTGACCAGTACGCCCTTTCCGAGCGCGGTCGGAAGCTGGAACACGGTATGGCGGACATAGCCGTCGACGGCGCGGTCGAGCAGGATATAGTCGCCGCGTCGGGGGATGATGGTCAGCTTTTGATCGCTTACCATGTTGTTCATCTCGTCGGCATAAACGCCCGCGGCGTTGACGATCGCTTTGGTCAGATACGCACCCTTGGTCGTCGTGACCTTCCAGCCTTCATCTGTCTTTTCAATATTCGTGACCTTGGTGTTCAGCATGAATTCAACGCCGTTTTCACAGGCGTTTTCCGCAAGCGCGATCGTCAGCTTGAACGGGCAGATGATACCCGCCGTCGGCGCAAGTAACGCCGCGACAACACCGTCCGCGATATGCGGCTCGATCTCAAGCAGTTCGTCGCGGTCAAGGATCTTAAGCCCCGGCACGCCGTTCTTTTCGCCGCGCGCTTTCAGCTCTTCCAGAGCAGGGATATCCGCCTCGTCGGTACAGATCGTCAGCGATCCGATCCGCTTGAAGGGGATATCGAGATCACGGCACAGCGCGTCCATCATCTCGTTGCCGCGCACATTGAACTTTGCTTTCAACGTTCCGCTTTTTGCGTCGTAGCCGGAGTGGATGATCGCGCTGTTCGCCTTTGACGTACCCGCACAAACATCCTCGTTCTTTTCGACCACCATAACGCTTGCGTTATATTTACTTAACTCGCGAGCGACCGCGCATCCGATCACGCCCGCGCCGATTATCATTACATCAAACACTTTATTCTTCCTTCCGAAAGTTAGGAGTGAGCAGTTAGGAGTGAGGAGTTTTATCTTCACACCTGCTCGCCCCGTTTATTTTCTTTAATTGTCTTAGTGATTGATGAGAGTAATTTTTTGATCTCCCTGCAATCACCGATAATTGATTGATACTCCTGAGCATTCAGTATCTCTGAATCATACAAAAGTTCAAGCCAGTATTCCGTTTCAGAACACTCCTTAAAAGCAACATACATCTTAGCTAAAAAGTCCTTTTTACTGATGGCACAGTTTGCTTCTGAAATATTTGCTCCGATACTGGTTCCGCATCTCAACAGTTGTTTTGATAACACATATTCTTTTTTGTCTTCCCTCAAAAACTGATATAGTTTTATTATTCTAACTGCAAATCTTTTACTTTTTTGATAAGTTACCCCATCATGCATAACTCCTCATTCCTCACTCCTAACTCCTCACTGCTTTGCCCATCCCATTGTCGCATGGATGGCTTTTTTCCATCCGTCTAATTCCTGTGTACGTTCTTCATCGCTCATATCGGGCATAAATTCTCTGTCAAGGCTCCAATAGCGCTTGACGTCATCCTTATCCTGCCAGAATCCGACAGCCAGTCCCGCGAGATACGCCGCGCCCATCGCGGTCGTTTCGACGCATTCGGGACGATGTACAGGCGCGTTCATGATATCCGCCTGGAACTGCATAAGGAAGTTGTTCATACTCGCGCCGCCGTCAACCTTCAACGCGCTGAGCCTGATCCCCGAATCCAGCTCCATCGCGTGGAGCACATCGTTGGTCTGGAACGCGAGGGACTCCAGCGTCGCGCGGATCAGATGGTACTTGTTCACACCGCGCGTCAAGCCGACGATCGCGCCGCGCGCGTAGGGATCCCAGTAGGGCGCGCCGAGGCCGGTAAACGCCGGCACGACATAACAGCCCGCGGTATCGCTGACGCGTGTCGCGAAGTATTCGGAATCGGGCGAACCGTCGATCAGCTTCAGCTCATCTCTGAGCCACTGGATCGCCGCGCCCGCGACATAGACGGAACCTTCAAGCGCATAGTTGACCTTTCCGTCCAGTCCCCACGCGATCGTAGTGAGCAGTCCATTTTCGGAAAAAACAGGCTTTTCGCCGGTATTCATCAGCATAAAGCAGCCTGTACCGTAGGTGTTCTTTGCTTCACCCTCGGCAAAGCAGGTCTGACCGAACAGCGCCGCCTGTTGATCGCCCGCAGCGCCCGCGATCGGGATCGCGCCGCCGAAAAACTCAGGATCGCTCTCGCCGTAGACACAGCTCGAGGGGCGCACCTTTGGCAGCATCGACGCGGGGATATTCAGCTCACTGAGGATATCCTTGTCCCAAGTGAGCGTATTGATATTAAACAGCATGGTACGCGAGGCGTTGGAGTAATCCGTCACATGGATCTTACCTTTTGAGAGCTTGAACATCAGCCATGTATCGACCGTACCGAAAAGCAGCTCTCCCCTCTCGGCACGCTCACGCGCGCCCTCGACGTTCTCTAGGATCCACCGCACCTTGGTTCCCGAAAAATATGGATCGATGACCAAGCCGGTTTTGCGCTTGTAGCTTTCGGTCAAGCCTTTCTCCTTGAGGCTGTCGCAGTAGTCCGCAGTACGGCGGCACTGCCATACGATGGCGTGACTGATCGGCTGACCCGTCGCCTTGTCCCAGACGATCGTCGTCTCACGCTGGTTGGTGATGCCGATGGAGGCTATCTCGTCATATGTTGCGCCGATCTTTCGCATCGCCTCGCGCGCGACGGAAAGCTGGCTCTGCCAGATCTCGTTTGCGTCATGTTCCACCCAACCGGGCTGCGGAAAAAACTGGGTAAATTCCTTCTGCGCCATCGAGCAGATCCTGCCGTGGATATCAAATAGGATACAGCGGTTACTGGTCGTGCCGGAATCCAGCGCCATCACATATTTTTTCATCGAAAAAGCCTCCTTCTGTTTGCCGAAACTCACAATAGTATTATACTATATTTCAGGCAGTTATTTCAATGTCAATAAGCGATAAATATAAGGCTTAGTTTTTGTATAACTAAGCCTTTTTCAGATAACTGTCAATGTATTCCGTATACGGTTTTCGGTTGTAGATACTTTCCGGGTGATCTTTGTACCACAGGTATTCTTCCCGCAGTCCTTCTTCAAGAGATATCGTTTCGGGCATAAGGTCAGTCTGCTTTGATACATCCAGCACATACTCGTAGTCATAAAAGCAAAAATAATCCCGTTGCGGCACAGACGGATCAACGCTGATCCATTCCGGCGTTTTACCCGCCACGCGATAGCAAAGCCCGACCCATTCTTTGATGGTAACCGGCTCTCTGTTACCGACATTAAAAATATGCTCCTCGGGATGCGTTGTCAGCAATATCTCGATAAAGCGGCACAAATCACGCACATGGAAAAACTGGAGCTTCATCTCGCCGTCCGAGGGCAAATAAAACGGTCTGTCCGCTATCGCGCAGTCAAAGGGAAACGCCTCGCGGTACAGGTTTTCGTACATACCGTAAAAGTACGGCGGACGCAGGATGTAGGCGTTCGGGACGCGTTCTCTCAGTACACGCTCCGCTTCCAGCTTGTTGACTCCGTAATCGCCCCAAACCGAGTTCCTGCCGCAGGGCATTTTCTCGGAAAACGGCTGAGGGTTCGTCTCGGGGTATACAGCGCTTGAGCTGACAAAAACATAGTCGTCAAACGCGATACCCGCGTCAAGCACATGATGGATATCGTCAGC
>OMTA01000074.1 GCA_900313895.1 uncultured Eubacteriales bacterium
GCGATGGTCTCGAAGCCGCAGGACTGGAGCGCGCGGACGGTGGTGAGCTTTGTCTTTTCACAGCGCAGACGATAATCGGTGATCCTGCCGTCATCCGCTACAACCAGCTCGTTGCAGAAGATCGCAGGCCAGCCGAGCTTTTCCATCAGTGGTTTCGCGAACTGGCTGAAGGTATCGCTGAGAATAACGACCTGGGTGATGGAGCGCAGCTCGTCCATGAATGCCTTTGCGCCGGGCATGGGATCGATCTTCGCGATGGTTTCCTGGATCTCTTTAAGTCCGAGGCCGTGCTGATCGAGGATATCAAGACGGTACTTCATCAGCTTATCATAATCCGGCTCGTCGCGCGTCGTGCGCTTCAACTCCGGAATACCGGACGCCTCTGCAAACGCGATCCAGATCTCGGGTACCAATACGCCTTCAAGGTCAAGACAAACAATATTCATACATGTACTTCCTTTGCAATTATTTCACTATTATTAAACAACAGATAACGACTTTTGTCAAGTAAAAAGCGCCCATCCGTGCAGGATGGGCGCTGTGTGCCGTGATAGATCAGTTAGCAGTGTCGGGATTGTAGTTGTAGTAGTGGATCCATGTACCGGTAGTGCTGTCCGCGGTAAACGCGTCGTCATCGATAACGACCCAGATCTCGGGATACTCTTCGCAGGAGATCGGACCGTAGTCCTTGGTCTGCGGCTTACCGGAGCCCTGGTTGATGATGAAGTAGTAGTCAAGACCGCCGGGAACCTTGATCTCGGTGGTGTACCAGCCGTCGGCATCCTTCTCGGTCTGCTGCTGACCCGGCCAGCTCTCGAACGAGTTGATCGGAGTGGTGCCGTTGTAAGCCCATGCCCAGAGGTAGGGGTTCCAATCGAGGTCGCCGCTGTGCTTGATGTGGATATTGACAGCATCCATCGAATAGGTGTAGTGATAGGTCACGGTCGCGTCGCCGGTAGCGATACCGGTGGCGTTGTCGGGAATTGCGTCGAGCTTGTAGTAAGCGACGGACTCGGGAGTTGTCTCATACTTGTCACCGAGACGTACACGGACGGTGTTGGACTGGCGGATGTTCTTCTCTTTGCCGTCGCGCACACCGATGTATTCGGTGGTGATGGAGCAGACATTGACCGGAAGCTCTGCGATGAAGCGCTGGAGCTTAGTGGGATCGAGGATGTTGGTCTCGCCGGAATAGTCGTAGTCGCCGCGCTTGACGTGCTCTTCATCGAGCTGATCGAGCTCAGCGATCCAACGCTGTACCTTGGTAGCGTCCATGATGGTGACGTCGCCGTCATCGTCAACGTCGCCCTTGGGAGCGAGGAAAGAATCGGGGATGAAATCGGTGTACTCGTAGTTGATGGTAGAATCATTTGTACCGAATACGCCCGTCTCCGCCGCGTCTACGCCCTTGAGCTCATACTCGATCGGAACGGAAGCGTCGGCAGATACGGAGTAGCCGGTGCCGGGGGTACCGAGCAGAACATTGGAGGACAGGATCTCGCCTGTGGGCTCGTAAACATTATTGACAGTCAGCTTGGAATAAGCGGACTTGAGGTTGCATTTCTCGAAGGATTCCTTCTCGACAGCGATCAGAACGGAGGTAGCGGGGATATCAAACAGAGTACCCTTGCACTCGCCGAGCTTGGTAACGCCGGCAGAGCTGCCGTCGGCAACGATGACCCACTCGGTATCGTCGTTGATATCGGTATCGGCGGACATTCTGAACTTGACGTCCTCATTCTTACCGTTGTAGATAACGGCAACCTTGCTCCACTCGCCCTCGGTCTTGTTCTCAACGGTATAACCTACGGTGAAAGCGGTAGCGCTGACAGAGGTGCTTCTGATATACTTGTAAGTATCGTCGTTAGCGTCGGTGTTGGGAGAGGTAAAGGGAGAGAACGCCTTTCTCAGCTCGAACATACCCTTATAATAGGAAACGAGGTCGGCGTTGGTCTTAGCAAGCGACCAGTCGATCATGTTGAGGGTTGCAGCGGACTTGTAGGAGTTCTCATCGCCGTCCTTGGAACGACCCATCTCTTCACCCGCGAGGATAAAGTCGATACCCTGGCAGGAGCTGATGATCGCCGCGGTGAGCTTGTTTTCCTTGATACAATCCGCATAGCGCGCGCGATAGTCAGCGGTGGTGCTGTGATCGCAGGCGACCAGCTTATCGTACAGGGTCATATTATCGTGGCAGGAAGCGTAGGTGACGCACTGCTCGGGACTGTAGGCAGTCCAACCGCCGTGACCGAAGGTCTGAGCGGATACGCCGTAGGAGATGTTCTTGCCGTACTTCATCTCGCTGTTGACGAAGCCCTTTGCAGTAGGCCCGTCAAAGACGCCGCCCTTGACGCCGTCACGGATCTGGTCGTTGAAGAAACCGATACGGGTGGAGATGTCCTTGGTGGTCTGCTGGGTGGTCATGAAGGTCTTTGTATCCGCGCAGGTCACGGGATCGTAAACGGTGTTGCCGCCCCAACCCTCGCCGTACATGATGATACGGGGGTCGATATCGTCCATATCGTCGCGGATCATGTTCATGGTCTCGCCGTCGTGGACGCCCATCAGGTCGAAACGATAGCCGTCGATATGATACTCGGTTGTCCAGTAACGGAGCATATCGCGCATATACTTACGATACATCGCGCGCTCGGAAGCGGTATCATTACCGCAGCCGGACTGGTTGGAATAAGCGCCCGCGCTGTTTAATCTGTAATAATACTCGGGGACGGAATAAGTGAAGGAACCGTCGATCGAATAGGTGTGGTTATAAACTACGTCCATGATAACGCCGATGCCAGCGTCATGGAGCGCCTTGATCATCTGCTTACACTCGTTGATACGAACGTTACCGTCGTAGGGGTTGGTGGAATAGGAACCCTCGGGAACGCCGTAGTTCTTCGGGTCATAGCCCCAGTTGAACTGAGAAGGATCGCCCGCTTCGTCGATGGTGGCGAAATCATAGAAGGGGTTGATCTGAACGTGGGTAACGCCAAGCTCTTTGAGGTAATCGATACCGGTAGAGATCTTGCCCTCGTTGTTCAGGGTCGTGCCCTTTTCGGTGAACGCGAGGAACTTGCCGCGATTCGCTTCGCTGACGCCGGAATTCTCGTTCCATGAGAAGTCCTTGACCTGAACTTCCCAAACGATCGCCTTGCTCTGTGCATCGACATAGACGTTAGCGTCTTTGTCCCAGCCGGAAGGATCGGTCGCGCTGAGGTCAACGACCATGGAGCGGTTACCGTTGACACCGACAGCCTTGGAATAAACGTCCTGGGTCTCGTGAGCGACGTAAACATCGCTGTCAACGATATGCTGGGGGTTGTTGATGGTGTAGGTGTAGTAGACGTTTTTCTGGTCACCGGAAACGGTGTAGCTCCAGACGCCTGTCCACTTTTCGCCGTCCATCAGCTTTTCCATCGCGTAGCTGCCCAGATCCTTTGCTCCCTCTTCCTTATCGGAACCGGTCGCGTACAGGTTCAGGGTAGCATCCTTTGCGAGAGGAGCCCAGACCTTGAAGGTGGTCGCTTCGGGCGTATAGATAGCGCCCAGCTCGCCGTCGTAGGCATATTCGTCATCCAGATCCATAGCGGCGTTGCTGTACTTGTTGTTGGGATTGTTCTCGGCGGAAGCGGGAACAATGCACATACTGAACATAGTAGCGATCAGCGCTAAGGTCAGAAGGGCGGATATGAACCTTCTTGTTTGTTTCATTCTTTTTCCTCCTTATAAATGAAATTAAAAATGAAAAACTATTTTATCCGGTATCACCGGAACGGTTGCTTATTCGTCGATCTCGATGGATTCGATCTTCTTGCGTTTGCCTCTTCCGATGAAATAGAAGATAATCGCGCCGAGCAGCAGGATCGATACGCCGCCGATGATGATCAGCGGGAGCGGATTGAACACCTTTTTCTCGTAATTGACGATGATGTTGGCTTCTACAGCCGAGAACGCGGCATAGTTGTCGGATTTTCCGAAATACTTGTAGCCGTCGAATTCCAGCTCTTCGACCTCGACCAGATCGCCGTCTACACCGAGAAAGCTCTTTTTGTCAAGGATCGTGCCGTCGTCCGCCATATAAATGATATTGGCGCGGCACTTATATTCTTCGCCGGCATTCGGCGCAGAGACCGAATCGGCGGGTTTATAATAGTAGGTAACGACGATCGGCTCTTCCGTATATTTTCCGGCGCCGTTATCGGGGAGCTTATCCAGATCCAGTACATAGCCGGGAATCAGCGGTAAGGGTCGGGAATAATACTGCTGACCGACACGGTTGGTCGTTACGATCGCGTTGGATATGGGTTGATCGAAGGAATCGAGATAACGGAAGGTAACAGATGAATAGTCGCCCTCGTACTTTTCACATTCGATAGAAACAATGTCGAAATCCTTTTTGAAGGTTCCGTTCAAGGATTTATCGCCGGAGAAGTTATAGCGGAACAGGATCTCATCGGGAACCGTGAAAGAGTAGCTCTCCCCTTTTTTGCCCGTCAGCTTTTCTTCCAGGATCGTATCGTTGTTGGCGGTATCGATCACGCGCGCGTAAACGGTCGCGGTATCATCGCTTTGACCGATGACCTTATAGCCGGCGCGGTTGACGAGAACCACTGCCGAGGTATGCGGTACCTCTACGGTTCCGGAGAACTCGCCCAGAGAGGAAAGTCCCGCGCGGTTGCCGTCGGCAAGCATGACCCAATTGCCCTCGGGGAGGGTAACGGTCGCGCTTTCCTTATCACTGCCGTTGAATGCGGCGATAATGATCGGCATACGCGGCATGACCGCCTGATAGGCAATACACTCGCCGCCGGAGGTATCGAGATAGCTGACCTCTGTGCTGCCGTCGGGATCCTTTAAGGCTGTAAGCATGGAGCGCAGTTTGATCAGTCCCTTGTAGTAATCGACAAGGGAGGTATAGCTCTTAAGACGGCTCCAATCAAGCTGGTTGATCTTGACGGAGGACTTGTAGGAATTTTCGTCGCCGTCCTTAGTGCGGGCGAATTCCTCACCCGCCAGCATAAAGGGTGTACCGCGCGTCATCATGACGATCGCGGCGGACAGCTTATTCATTTCGACGAGATCCTCATGACGATAGGCGTACTCGTCATCACCGTAAACGGAAGCGACCAATTTATCATAGAGCGTTAAATTATCGTGGCAGGAAGCATAGTTGACGATCTGACTCGGAGAGGTCGCCCATCCCGTGGCGTCTGCGTCGATCATGCCGCGGATGCCGGTTTTATCGGAACCACTCTGAACGAAGCCGCCTTCATCGGGATTGAAAACAGATCCTTTGATCGCGTCGCGACCGGAATCGTTGAACGCGCCGATACGATCGGATAGCTCAGACATATGATCCTGATTTGCGAGAAGGACATCATCGCTGACGGCGGTGGACATTTTCCACGCTTCGCCGTACATCAGGATCTTGTCGCCGTCCGGCAGCTTATCCAAGGCGGTACGGATAGAGTTCATCGTGTTGACATCCGTCAATCCCATCAAATCAAAGCGGAAGCCGTCGATATGGTACTCCTGTGCCCAATAAGTGACCGAATCACGGATGAAACGTCTGGTCATGAAGCGCTCGGACGCAATATCGTTACCGCATCCGGAGCCGTTCGACCACTCGCCGTTTTCGTTGAAACGATGGTAATAATAGGGCACGATCTGATGGAAAAATGATTTTTCGGATTCGTAGGTATGGTTATAGACGACGTCCATGATGACGCCGATACCGGCGTTGTGGAGCGCCTGGATCATCTGCTTACATTCTTTGATACGCACGCGTCCGTCATACGGATTAGAGGAATAGGAGCCTTCGGGCGCGTTGTAGTTCTTCGGGTCATAGCCCCAGTTATACTGTTCGGACGTCTTGTCCGCTTCATCGATCGAGGCAAAATCATAGAAGGGATTGATCTGAACGTAATTGACGCCCATCTGCTTGAGATAATTGACGCAGGTCGCGATCTCGCCCTCTTTGCCGTTAAGGGTCGTCTTCCCCTCGGTGAAGGCAAGGAACTTTCCGCGGTTGACTTTTGAAACGCCGGATGTCGGGGATGCGGAAAAGTCACGGACGGATACTTCCCAGACGACCGCTTTCGACGCCGAGGAAACGCGGGTGAACTGATCCTCTGACCAGCCTATCGGGTTCGTGTCCGCAAGATCGACGATCATACCGCGATCGCCGTTGACGCCGACAGCCTTGGCGTAGGGATCGACTACCTCGTTGGTAGTACCGTTGACGGTTACGAGGTAGGTATAGTACATATTTTTGAAGTCACCCTTGATCGACAGATACCATGTGCCGTATTGTTTGGAATAGTTCATGGGATAGGTGTAAAGGGTCTTGGCGCCCTTTTCGCTGTCGGAACCGGTCTTGTAGATGCAGACCTTGACATCGGACGCGACCGGAGACCACAGTCGGAACGTGGTGAAGGAAGGGCTGTAGATTGCGCCGAGCTGACCGTTAAAGGACGTTTCATCCAGCTTCTTGGCATACTCTGTGTATCCGTAGGATTCGGGACTGAGGGGAGGCTCGGTCGGAGCAGCAGTCGGTTTCACGGTGGGCTTAGTCTCCTTTGTATTATTTACAGCGGCAAAAGACGGCATCAATGTCGACGTCATCAGCACTACCGCTGTCAGTATCAATGAAATCAATCTTTTCGATATCAATTTTCTATACCTCTATATTTTTACATAATACTCTGTATGTATCATACCATATAACAGTGTTAAATTTAATTCTATATA
>OMTA01000173.1 GCA_900313895.1 uncultured Eubacteriales bacterium
CCGGATAGACTAAATCTAACCAAAATCTGCGGTTATTCATATTATTTTGTGAAAAATATTTTATTTATTTCTCTGTCCTCTTGACGGGATGCAGTTCATCATGCCGAATGTGCTTTTCTTTTGATGTTCAGCGTTTTGCGCCGATTTTTTCTTTTTCCCGATACAGCAGCTTATCCGCCTGCGTCAGATAATCAAAGAATTCGGTCGAATCCTTCGGACACGCCGAAAGGCACCCGAAGCTGCATCCCAGTCCCGCCTCGATCTGCGAGACCCGAACCGATGAAAACCGTTCGTTGACCTGACGGAGCTTCTCTTTCAAAGCGTCGATGTCGGCGCCTTGCTCAATGATCAGGAATTCGTCGCCGCCGAAGCGATAGACGCTCTTCATCGGAAAAACCTCCAGCAGAATGTCGGAGAATTTTTTGAGCACGTCGTCACCGAACCGATGGCCGTAGGTGTCGTTGACTGCTTTAAAGCTATTGATATCGCCCATCGCGATACAGATATCCTTCCCGATGTATTCGAACACGTTTTGATTCAGCGCATAGCGGTTCTGCAGCCGGGTGATGCTGTCGTGATTGGCGATGATCTCCAGCGATTCGTTGAGCATATTCGCCTTGTTTTTCTCCGAGATATAGTTGATGGTCAGACGATAGTTCAGCATAGCGCCCGCGGCGGACACCACCGCAAGCATCATGTAATTGTAGGGGTTGATCGCGTTTCCCTCAAAGCCGAAGGTCAGGATCAGATAATTCAGGATGTATGAGCCGAAAATGGTGACGGTGGTAAATACGGGATGGAGCTTGACGAAAAGCACCGCGACCAGCTCGACGGTGTAGAAGGTCAATAGCTGTTGATGTTGAACATAGTTCGCGACAGAGACGAACATACTCCAGATAACCAACAAAACGATAAAGCCGGCGATGAAGAACTTGACCGCCCACGGATGATTGTTCATGGCGTTCGGTTTTTTGAGCAGCCTTCCCGCGATGATAAAGCCGGTAAAGCAAAGTATGACGCACAGAGCTACTCTGATCACGGCGCCGAGAATATCGCCTTCGATCAGCTTTGAGCTGTTCATGATCATGAAAACCACGATCGAGATCGACTGAACGATCCCGACGATCAGGGAAACGTAGTAGATATTTTTTATGTTCAAAGATTGGATCTCGTTTCGGGTATCGATACCGGTTTTCGGGAAAAACCAGCCTTTGATCCATTCTGAAAATCTTTTCATTCACTCACCTCACTTGGGGCTTGGGATAAATGCGTTGCGGATGAATTGATAATAATACATATAACGCGGATTGGTTAATCGGATCAGCCAACATAAGCATTTTAGCGATTCTTACGGTAAAAATCAATGGTAAATCTCACCAAAAAACAGGGTTTTGAGCGCAAAATGGCGCGGTGTTCCAGAATGTCACGGTTCTGTATTGAGCTGTGCGATGTGCCGAACCTCATCCTCGGCGTCAAGGAAAGCCCGGACGATGAGCGGGTCAAAATGCGATCCCGCGTCCTCGCGGATGATGTCGAGCGCCTTTTCGATGGTGAACGGCTCCTTGTAGCTGCGGCGTGAGACCAAGGCGTCAAACACGTCGGCGACCGCCATGACGCGGGCGGAAAGCGGGATCTCTTCGCCCTTGAGCCCGGCGGGATATCCCTTTCCGTTCCATTTCTCGTGGTGATAAAGCGCGAGGTTCTTCGCTTCGTTCAGATAACCGGTGTCATCATCGACAAGCTCGATCGCCTTGTCAATGATCTTGCCGCCTTCGACGGTGTGATTCTGCATGACGCGGAATTCTTCATCGGTCAGCCTGCCCGGCTTGTTGAGGATCACATCGGAGACGGTGATCTTGCCGACGTCGTGAAGCGGCGCGGAGTTGACGACCTCGTCGATATATTCTTCACTCAGCATATCGCCGTAGATGCCTTCCTTCTTCATCTGCAAAAGGATGATTTCAGCGTACGCGGCGGTTTTGAAAACATGATCCCCGGTGCATTGATCACGGCTTTCGACCATATCGGCAAGAACCATGATCAGTCCTGTTTGCAGCTTTGTGAGCTGACGGCTCTTCTGCTGGAACTCCTCGATATAGCGCACGGTATTCTGCGCCGCCCTCCGATAGTCCTCGTAGAGCGTTTCGATCTCGTCGCCTGTACGGATATCCAGCGCGTCAAGCATTGTGATCCATTTTTCTCTCGCCTGAGGCGTATCATAGCCCGAGTGGCGGGATACATGGGCGATCGCGTTGATCGGCTTGGCGATATGCCGCTCTGCCATCCAGACCGCGTAGGTGCGGATCAGGATGAGAAATCCGAGGAACAGCGAGATGATCTTAGCCAAAAACCCGATCACCTCGGAACGCAGACGGTTCATCTCCATATCGACGCCGATATAGCATTGTACCTTTCCCGCGCTGTCGGTGACAGGCTCATAGACCGATAACAGCCAGCCGTCATCGTCATTCGTGATATCGGTGGGGATAGCCTCTCCCGATAGGAATTTCTCCTTGTATTTTATGATCGAAGTGTCATATTTGATAACCTCTCCGGGATCATCCGCCGCGACGTCGGCGGTGTCGATATCAAAGACAACGTGCGTGCCGTCCTCTTCGACGCGGTAGATATAGGCGTATTTGATCTCGGGCGAAAGATCGATGACCGTAGAAAGCAAGTCCTCGATATCCCGATAGCCCTGCGCTTTTTCTCCCTTGTTCAAATAATCGTCGATCCGATCTGCGTCCAGCTCCCGGGAGATGACGCGCGCGGCATAACGGCCGTTTTCCTCATATTCGGCAACGGTCGATCTGTAGTACTGCAATATACTGATGCCGATCGCCGCGGAGGCGACCAGGGTGGTGGATATTGCGACGACAAGCGTTATTTTCATTCTCAGCGAAAGCCCCTTGCGGTTATGCTGATCGGGCTTTTCAAACACGGTGATATAGTACCAGCTGCGCGTATGCAAAAAGCTCAGCAGCTTCAGCGGAAACAGCTTGTAGATGACCAGCGCGATCACGGTGACCGCAGCTTTGTCGACAAGGTCGATCAGAAAGCTTGACAGAAGATTGGAGGAAAAGTAGCCCATCGGGACGGCTTGATCGATGCTTGCCGCCATATCGACCGCAAAGCCCTCGCCGAAGCTCAGTCCGTTGATGAACCATGTCAGCATCCCGCCGACAACGCCTCCCAAAAGCGCGAATACCAGGATCGCAAGCAGGATATACGGGATCTTCAGACGGCGGAGCTTTTCGGCAAACGTTACCGCCGCGACCGCGATCAGTACGCTGATGATACAGTAATAGATCGAATACGAATCCGCGAAGCCGTTGATGATATTGGTGAAAAATCCGACCGTGATACACGGGATATATCCGCCCAAAAGCGCCGAAAGTATCGTGCCGATATCGTCGATGTAGAGCGGAAGCCCCAGAAGGGCGTTCAAATTCGTGCCGAGGATGTTCAGAAAAATACACCCGACGATGATACAGACGAGCGATACGCCTGTTTTCCATGATGATTTCGATCTCAGGTTCGGTGACACGACGATCCCTTCCCTCTCATTTCTTTTCTATCAGTTCCTGAAAACGCTCCGCGGGCAGCGGAGGTGAAAAGTAGTACCCTTGTACGATATCACAGCCCATATCCTTGAGGGCTTCGAGCTGTTCCTCTTTCTCAACGCCCTCCGCGATGACGGGGACGTCGAGCGATTCGGCGATATCCATGATCAGCCTGACGAGCTTCATGTTCTTTTCGCTGAGCATCATGCGGCGGATGAACTGCATATCGAGCTTCAGTACGTCAAAGGGGATCTCTGTCAGCATATTCAGCGAAGAATAGCCCGAGCCGAAGTCGTCCATCTCGATCCGAAAGCCCTTGTCGCGCAGGCTGTTGACCACCTCGATCAGTCGATCGGCGCTGTCGGAGTAGGCGGACTCGGT